>NZ_JAWRVL010000011.1:0-131509 GCF_036663595.1 Halalkalibacter lacteus | reverse complement strand
GTTTGCGTAGTCTTGCATAAATGATCATCTCCTTATTGGAAAGTATAACCATTTACACAAAACTTCTTACGCTCTCCAAAGCTGCCCATGATCATCAAATAGGCAGCTTTGCTTTTCTTAGTTATAATTTGCTTCAAACCACTCTCTTGCTTTTTCCACTTCTTCTCGAACGAGTTGATGACCCCCATCAACCCAATATTCCGTTACTGTGGCATTCGCTTTTTCTAAGTCTTTTGCTAATTCCTTGGTTTCATTTAATGCGATGAGTGGATCGCGCTTTCCGGCACCAATAAACACTGACGTTCCAGTTAATTCAGGAATTGCCACTCCGCGACGAGGTACCATTGCATGAAAGAGTATCGCCCCGTTTAACGCATTTTCATGATGGTACATCATACTCGCAGCAATGTTTGCCCCGTTAGAATAGCCAATTGCTACTACATGATCACGATCAAACTGGTATTTATTTGCACTATCGTTTACAAAATCAGTCAATTCTTTTGTTCGAAAAACCAAATCTTCTTCATCAAATACACCTTCAGCTAACCGGCGGAAAAAACGGGGCATGCCATTTTCTAACACATTTCCTCGCACACTTAATATCGCTGATTCTGGTGCAATCATATCCGCTAACGCTAAAAGATCATGTTCATTTCCACCTGTACCATGCAGAAGCAGCAACGTTGGTGCACCTTTTTTCTTTCCTTCAGTAAATATATGTTTCATTTAGCTTCACTCCTTTGTGTCTAATGGTATTAATTTCGCTTCAATTTCTGCTCGTTGATTTTCAAAATAAGGTGGTAATGAAAGGTTCTCACCCAACTGTTCAAATGGTTCATCTCCTTCAAAACCAGGTCCATCTGTTGCAAGTTCAAATAAAATCCCATTAGGTTCACGGAAGTAAAGGGAACGGAAATAGTAACGTTCAACAAAACCCGAATTTGGTAAGCGAAGCTCTTTTAAATAATCAACCCATTTTTTGAGCTCCTCTTCACTTTCAACACGGAAAGCAACATGATGAACACTCCCTCTACCAGGGCGTTCTCTTTGTAAATTTGCTCGCTCTTCCAAATAAATTTCTCCACCTGTACCACCTTCGCCAGTTTCAAATACACGGATAGGAGGTTGCTCATTATTATGAGAAGGATATGATTCTTTTTCACGATACCCCATTACATCTATTAATATATTTGCCGTACTATCAGGCTTGGCAACAGTTAGTTTCACAGGACCTAATCCTACAATTCCGTATTCAACAGGTACAGGGCTCTGATCCCAAGGCTTTCCACCAACTACTCCACTATTTGTTTCGTCCGATACTAGTTCTAAGCGCTGTCCCTCAACGTCGCGAAACGCTATCGTTTTACGACCGTACTTTGTTACGATCTCATCATGTTCTACGGTAAACTGTTCAAAGCGCTTTTTCCAGTAAGAGATTGCTTCATCACTTGCGACACGTAATGATGTTAACGAAATACTATTCGTGCCGTGGTATGTCCTCCCAGCATGGGGAATTTCAAAAAACGTTATATCAGTACCTGGATTCCCTCTTTCATCTGCATAAAATAAATGATATACAGATGTATCATCTTGGTTAATTGATTTCTTTACAAGTCTGAGTCCTAGTATTTTCGTATAAAAATGGTAATTTTCTATTGCATTAGCTGTTATAGCGGAGACGTGGTGCTGACCTAATAATGGTTTTAATTGCATGTTTATCACCCCTTATTTAATTCGAGCTTTTTCAGCAATGAAAGAAGTTGCTTTTGTTCTTCTTTATCAAGTGTTTTAAATTGTGATGCTTGGAATAATTCTTGTTTAGGAACAACTTCTTCATAAAGATGTTCACCTTGAGTCGTTAATGAAATGAGCTTTGTTCGCCATTCTTGCTTTCGCTTAATTAAACCGAGCTTTTCCATCTTACTAAGCATTTGTGTTATATTCCCTTTGCTGACGAGTAACTTCTCAGCTAACTCTTGTTGTGAAAGAGGTTGATGTGTACCAACTTGAACCAGTAAATCAAATTGCGCAATGGTCAATCCCCATTTTTTCACGTGTTGATTTGATAAACGATTACTTTGGTTATAAAATCTCGCAATACGGAACCATAGTAATAAGCCAAGGCGAACGTCTTGCGTCCTCCCAAGATCATTCTTGGACAATGTGTTCACTCCTTTATTGAATCTGCTATCAATTTATACCTAAACTGATAACTTGTAAAGGATTTTCACTTATTTTTTTAAAGTAAGGGTGAACTCTGATAAAAAATAGATAATGAACACTCACAACAAAAGTAATCGTTTTCATAATTTCAAAAAGTATCTCTCGTCTAGTAGAAGCACCTGTCTCAAAAGGTCTATAAGCGACATTTTGAGACAGGCTTTTGTACCTAAAACAAACTACTTTACGACTTATTTAAAGCAGTTAAAATTGGAAACAGTTCTTCCAAATGTGTAATTTCAAAATCTGGTACAACTTCATTGCGTTCCTTATCATGACGATTAATCCAAACAGACTTCATTCCAATGCGAGAAGCACCTAAAATATCCGTCATAAGATTATCTCCGACCATAATCGCCTCATCTTTTGAAAGAGACATCTTTTCAAGTGCATGTTCAAAAATAGTTGGGTCTGGTTTTCCTTTTCCAAACGCACCCGAAATAACGATCTGATCAAAATAAGGTACTAGTTCAGGAGTGATTTCAAGCTTCGTATTTTGTAAGTCAGGTGATCCATTCGTTAATAATAGGAGCTTGTACTTCCCTTTTAATTGATCTAATACGTTAAACGATTCCTCATAAACAAATGGATTATTACGGCGCTCTACTGGAAAACGTTCAGCTAGTTCTGCTCCAAATTGGGGATCATCAATGCCCAATGCCTTTAAACCTCTTGTCCATGCTTCCTTGCGATAAGTAGGTACGATTTCTTTCATTTTCCTGAAGTTATCATCATCATCTAGAAAATTACCCCATAAGCCTTCAAAAGGATTAATTCCAATCATCTTTGTGAAATCATATGTTTCGTACGTTGCATATAGTTCACTTGCTTCCTTTCGAACTGCCTTTTCAAAAGCAGCAGGATCAACGTTATATTGATTCACTGCTAGTTGGCAAGTTGCTTCAAATGCCGTTTGTACACTTAACTGATCCCATAGCAATGTATCATCAAGATCAAAAAAGATAGCTTTAATCATTAAGAAACCCTCTCCCTTGCAACAATGTATTCACTTACTAGATTACCGTTCTGATTGCCATATGTAAATAGATTCAGTTAACGTATTTTTTTTAGTTCTACATTTTTCGGTAACACGTCTTTTATCGTATTTAATAGGCTCGTATCTTGATAAATACGCTCATCTAAAATCGTTGCAATCCCACAGTCATCATGTGTACGGATTAAACGTCCGATCCCTTGGCGCAAACGTAATAACATATATGGTACATCAACCGTCTGGAAAGAGTCTTCTGACGCCTTTCTTTTTGCAGAGAAAACAGGATCATTAGGCGGGAAAGGCAAAGCCCAAATTATGACGTTTGACAATGATTCTCCAGGTATATCCAAACCTTCCCAAAGTGTTACTGCACATAAAACTGAGTCAGTATCTTCTTGAAAAGTCGAAATTAATTGACTAATTTCCTGATCTCCTTCAAACAGTAGGTTCCAATGATCATAGGAAGGATCTTTCGCCGTTACGTCTTTAAACTGTTTAAGCTCTTCCAAACTGGTAAATAAAATTAATGCTCGTCCATTTGTTTCATTTAATAATGTTTTCGTATAGGTGAATTTATCATCATCTGATGTCACAACTGGTGCGTATAGTTCCATTTGCTTTTCATAATCAAATGGGGAAGAAACGGAAAAAGATAAATAATCTTCTAAACCTAAACTATTCGATAAATAGTCAAATGACTTATTTGTTGATAACGTTGCGGAAGTAAAAATAAATGGTAGATGTTTCGAAAATACCTTTTCTTTCAATACTTCTTCAACTAAACGTGGCATAATAACAAGTGTAATGCCTTGTTCGTCCGCTTCTACCCAAGTGATGACATTTTTTGCATTCACAAAAATGTTCAATGCCTGGTGAATCATATCAAGATGCTCTTCAACGATTTTTAATTGATAGTGATCAATCGTATACATCTCACTCTCAAAAACAATCTCATCCTCTACGCGTGCAATCAAATCAACCAATCGCTTTGCTTCTTTCATGAGATCTGTTGTCAATTCAATTTCTTTTCGATTTGAACCTTCTACCTTCTTAGCATGGTCACGTAATACAAACGAAAGATGCAAACTTTGAGAAATCAATTCCTCAACAAGCACCGCAAATTCTTCCCGTACATCATTTTCTAACAAGCGCGTTAACAATTCTTCGACAACATCATGACGTAGCTTGTACGTTAGCGCTTTTTGTGCTGCAACCTCAAGCAAATGACCTTCGTCAAAAATAACCGTACTTGCTTCTGGCAGTAGAGGAAGTTGGCCTTCACGAATTCTAGAATCATAAGTCCAAACATGTTCCATATAGAAGTCATGAGAACAAATAAGGAGATCGGTTGATTTCCGATAATAGTCGCGAGAAAGAGTCTGCCCACAGCGGTGGCGTTTGTCACAAACGAAGCAATCCTGAAACGAATCCCAACCAACTTTATTCCACTCATGATTATTTAGATGCGCATATTCTTTGCGATCTCCATAGTGGTGGAATGATTGAAGCGTATGGTTTGAATTGACAAACGCAGGTAAATCGACATACATCTCATCATATAGTTCATCGTATTGATCTTTAGATCGTTCTTGATCTAACTTTTGTAAACAGAGATACTGATCTTTAGACTTGGCTAGTCTTGCATCGATCTCGATTCCAAGAATGCGGGAAAGCTTCTCAATATCTCCGCCCTTTTTTACGAGCTGTTCTATTAATGATTCATCTGCACAAGCAATAATGGCGGGCTTTCTAGTGTATCTTGCATAGCATAGTGCATACAACAAATAAACGATCGTTTTCCCTGTACCAACACCAGCTTCCGCCAAGATGATTTTCTTATCAATAAACGCTTTTTCAAGTTGAAATGCCATGTAAATTTGCTCATCCCGAAGTTCCATTCCTGCTTCGGGTAAAATCTCGTAAAACACATCACCGATCCATTCATTTAAGCGCTCAAAAAAAGGTTGGCTTGGATCATACGAAAATGGTAAAGGATTAAATGTTTTCAAAAAAAGGCCTCCGTATCCTAATAAAAAGTCAATAGATAATTATCTTAAAAAATCAGCAATTTGTCAAACTATATCTAATAATAAAAAGGTAACCATCTATGGTTACCCTTTTTAGCGGAGCCTACTTCATTTCCCACTCATGCAATTGTAAGCTTCTTACCCCTTGAACAATGTAAGGATCTTTTTCAGCAAGGATTTTGGCCTCCTCATATGAATCGGCTTTATAAATAACTAAACCGCCCTCACCATCAATGAAAGGACCTTTAGCAAAGATTTTCCCCTCTTTTTCAAGCCCCTCCAAAAATTCCAGGTGTTGCGGACGATATGTAGCATTTAATTCAGGTTTTTCCATGTAAAGTATAGCAGCAAAATAAGCCATAAAGCTCCCCCTCTTCAAATAGTTTACGAGAATTTCATTACATTGTATTTTCTTCTTCGATTGACTTTGCGTAATATTCAATTATTTCTCTTCTTCTTATTATTCCAATAAATGTACCTTGATCATCAACAACCGGTATGAAATTTTGCGAAATGGCGAGTGTGAGTAAGCCTTTCATTTCAGAATCGATTCGAACAGGCTTGTTTTTCACCCTTCTTTTTATATCCTTTAGTTGAATTTGTTCAGCTACTTCTAGTGAGAATGAATCTGTGTCTTTTATACGCCAAAGTAAATCTCCTTCAGTTAATGTTCCAATGTATTTACCGTTTCGATCAATAATTGGGACAGCGGTATACTTGTGAAATTCCATTTTTTCTAACGCTTGTCTCATTGTTGAATCTAAATCTAAGTAAGCAACTTCCGCTTTTGGCAATAAAAAAAATGAGATATTCATAGACGTTCTTCCCTTTCCCAACAGTTTCCTATTTTATTATACTCTATCTTAAAAGATTTTACCAAAACTGTTGCCTTGCAAGTGAGTGGACCCACATCATTAAAACAAATAGTATTGCAAAACGACCTTGGGCAGATGCCACAAAGAGAAAAATAGAAATACTCCTTATAGTTCGTGCTTAAGTTAGAAGCTCCTTCTCGTACCTTTGCAACGGCTTCACTCATTGCTTTGAGGTTGTGCCAAAAGGGGAAAAGCACCCCTTTTGCTTCGAAGCGGCAATGGTTCCGCTCGCTGCGCGTCCAATATGAGAAATTCACTCATATTAGACTTAAAACCTTTGCAACGGCTTCACTCATTGCTTTGAGGTTGTGCCAAAAGGGGAAAAGCACCCCTTTTGGCACAACCTCTCTTATATTAATAATTCAAATACTCCGTTTAATTGTTCAACTCTTTCATCATCTTGTTCATTTCTCGCATATTCTAATTCGTACTGCAAAATTAAATTTAAAATTGATGCTTCATTTTCGTCTAGATCTCGGACAAATTCATCCTCGTTTTTGTACTGGTTTGCTTCTAGCTTGTGGTAAATACTTTGGCAGATTTTGTGATTGTCAATATGGTTTGATAATGATTCGCGTAAATACCCTAAGTTAGAGTCCAATTCGCTCATCCTTTCTATTTAGCTTACTAATCCATCATTAGGATATGGAATAATTTATAATTCATTCATAAAGCATTTTCAATTCATACATTCGATCAAAGAGTTCTTTTATGCTGGTAAGCTTATTTCTCTATAAATTCCTTTAATTGATCATAGTGATGCTTTGCATCATCGTATCCGAGATCAAATAGTGCCAATAATTTTGACTGCTCTCTTTCAATTCTTTTCACCGCAATATCTTTACTTGGTTGAAGAACATAGAGACTTCCTTTTTTCTTTTCAGATTCAATATATCGTAACGTATCATTATAAAGTTTGTATCGTTCCTGAAGAAGCGGTGCTACTTTCGGATACTTTCTACACATCACTGGCATTACACGAGACCATTTGCTACGTTGCAAACGATCTCGAGCTTCTTTTGTCATGATAATGACATTTTTTTTAAAGCCATCTTGTTGCGCTTTTTTAACTGGGATTGGATCACTTAAGCCTCCATCAAGTAGCTCACTTCCATTATATGTAACAGTACGAGCAATAAAAGGCAACGAACTAGATGCGCGCAAAACTGTAAGCAAATCGCTCCCAACCTCTTTTTTGTGATAATAGGTCGACTTTCCTGTATGACAATCAGTCGCGACAACAACAAATTGCTCTTTTCCTTCTAAATATGTATGGAAATCATAAGGTACAATTTGATTTGGAATCAGATCAAACAAAAAATCCATTCCGAATATTTCTCTTCTTGCTATATAATTTCGAAAAGATAGAAAGCGCGGATCACTCACTAAATCAACATTCACCTTTTTATTTCTTCCTTTTTGTCTCGATAAATAAGTAGCCGCCATGCAAGCACCTGCCGAAACACCAATAACGTAAGGGAAATACAGATCCTGCTCCATAAAGTACTCGAGCACACCGGCTGTATAAAGCCCTCTCATTCCTCCCCCTTCAAGTACCAACCCTGTTTGATCCATCTTTGACTCCTCGTTTAGCTTTTTACTTGTAAGAATTTCACTTTTGATTATCGCATCAAATGCAAATTGTGACAAAAATTTGTTCAACACCAAAAGAAAACATTGAACACTTTGTTAACCATTTCACAAACTTCAACATTTCATGTTACTATGTGAGTAATCAACATAAAGAAGTTAGAAATAGAGGGTATACAAAAAAGGTGCTAATCCCTTTTAGAACATCCACAAACATACAATAAAAACAGAGGTGTAACATGACAAAACAACTTATCTTTTCTTTATTTATTATAGTAGGAATTTTACTAACTCCCTTTTTTGCAGATGCGCATGTGAAGTGGTTCACAAAGATAGAGCCCCAAAAGGAATCAATTGAAAATATTATGAATCCAATGTTTATGTTTATTACGATCGTGACGGCGATTATTTTAGCGATTCTACCTCAAGTCCTGCCTAATATGATGAATTGGGAGCCTCTTAAAAAGATTGATATGAAATTAGAAAGTTACCGAAAATTCACGACAACCATTTTAAAGTATGGTACAGCAATAGCTTTGATTATGCAGGTACTAACTGGCTCATTATTTGCACCTGAACTAACTCACTACTCTACTCTTTTAACAGTTTTAAGTTGGATTACAATTGCCTTTCTTCTTATTCCGCATCAATTTGCTACAAAATTAGGTGCTATTTCAATGTTTATCCTATTTAGCATAATGCTAGTTGATTATGGTCTTTTTCATATGCTTGACTATGCTTTTTACTTAGCAATTATTTTTGTATTATTCATGACGAAAACAAAATATGAAAAGTGGAGCTTTCCATTTTTATATTTAGCCACCGGACTGTCTCTTTGCTGGGTTGCGGTTGAGAAATGGGTTTATCCTGACATGTCTGTCGATATTGTCGTTAACCATCAAGTCCCAACATTTTTCTTTTCACCTGAAGTCTTTGTTTCCCTTAGTGCATTCATTGAATTTGTCGTTGGGTATTTATTAGTTGTAGGAATATTAAACAGACTCTTATCATTCGTACTAACAGGAATTTTTGTGATGACTACGATGCTATTTGGAATGGTTGAAGTAGTAGGTCATTTTATGATCCACATTATTTTGGTTATTTTCATAATTGAAGGAGTATCATTTTACAAGCCTCCAGTTAAAATTCATAAAACAGTGCTTGACCAAATGATTTTTGTGTTCCTAAACTTTCTCTTCGTTTTGGCGACAATCTTATTAATTTATTACCGCTTTGCTTAAAGAGGTGTACCAAGATTTTGACTTTTGACCTCTTGGTACACTCTCTAAGTAACTATCATTGTGAATAATTTAGAGGCACGTTTTCAAATAACCAACCATTTGACTATTCCACTTCCACTGTCCAATTGTATGAATCTTCTATTTTGCCTGTTTGAATACCTGTGAGCGTATCATACAATTTCTTAGACAACTCACCAATTTCCCTGTTGTTAAGTACTATGTTGCGTTTCCCCCAATTCAATTCCCCGACTGGCGAAATGACTGCAGCTGTTCCTGTTCCAAAAGCTTCTTCTAATTGACCTTGATCATATGCATCATAAAGTTCTTCTAGCGAAATTTTTCTTTCTGTAATCGGAACACCCCAGTCTTTCAGAAGCTCAATGATCGACATTCGTGTAATTCCTTCTAGTATGCTTCCATTTAATTCAGGTGTAACGACCTCACCATTTATTTTGAAAAATACATTCATGCTTCCTACTTCTTCTATGTACTTCTTTTCCACTCCATCTAACCAGAGCACTTGCGAATAACCTTCTTTCGTGGCACGCTCTTGTGCTTTATAAGCAGCTGCATAGTTTCCAGCAGTCTTTGCTTTCCCAGTCCCACCACGAACAGCTCTCGTGTACTCAGCTTCTACATGAATGCCAACGGGGTGGATTCCTTCTTTATAATAAGAACCAACTGGTGATAAAATAATCATAAACTGATACGTCTCTGAAGGTGCAAGACTTAAGTTTGGTTCTGTTGCAATAATAAAAGGTCTTATGTATAGCGAGTTCCCTTCTGCTTGTGGCACCCAGTCTTTTTCAACTTCAATCAGTTTCTTTAAGTACATTAAAGCAAGTTCTTCATCAATCGCTGGGATACTTAGACGGTCACTTGATAAATTTAATCTTCTAAAATTCTCTTCCGGTCTAAATAAAAGAATTTGATCATTTGACGTCCGATATGCTTTTAACCCTTCAAAAACCGTTTGACCGTAATGAAAGATCATCGCTGCAGGATCTAACGTAATCGCCTCATACGGAACAATTCTTGGATCATACCAGCCTTTATCCGTTGAATAATCCATAATAAACATATGATCAGAAAAATGTTTACCAAACGCAATCTTATCAGCATCAGGTTTTGGCTTCTTCTTCTCGTTATCAATCAAATTAATGGTCATTTCACTCATCTAATACACCCCTATAACGTTATGATATGTAATTATTGTAAATAGTTCGACCTACGAATACAAGAGTATAATGCCTGTCCATTAAAAAAGCTCTTCTAAATTGTTAGTGAGCAAGCTTTTTGACTTGATTATTCAAAAACTGTAGACTACAACCGTATCCTATAGATTGAAAGGGGATTTTATTAACATTTCGTCAACTGCTGGCCAAAAAGGTGCACCTGTTACAAGTGCTTATAGTGCCTCGAAATTAGCTGAATTTATAGTTGCACAGTTGAAATTACATCCACGAATTTTCATCAAGTCAGCTGGCCTGTGGTCAACAAATCCATAAAAAGAAAATCCCAAAGGCTCCTTTGGGATTTTCTTTTGCAATCTTACTGATATTTTGATACTCTCTTCTTCCCTTTTTGTTCAGACAAAGTAGTCATCAATTTTTTCGTATTATTCACTTTTTCTTCTAGTTTTGACTGAGGCTTTGTCGTATCTAGACCGTTTCCTAATGTACCAAAAACGTTTCCAGTACTCGGATCAATTAGTTCACGATTATGATACGGACGTGGTGTCTTCCATAAAGCAAGTAACGCCTTATCGAATCTCATTTCATGATAGCGATCCGGCCAATTTTCTATAAGCAATTTCTTTACTTGCGGATAGTATTTCGAGCTAACCCCCGGAAATATGTGATGTTCTGTATGATAAGAAAAATTAAAATGCAGGACATCGACCCATTTAGGTACAGTTACTGTCAAACTATTCGCTAACGGATCATTCACTTTTGTCGTTGGATTCAAGCGATGATTTGTTGAGATATAGGCCATTACAATTAAATTAGCAATTAGTAATGGTATTAGAAACATGAAGATCCATTTAACTGGTCCCACAAAGAAGAGTAAGCCAACCCATGACATCCAAGGAAGAACGGCTTCAAAGAAAACTGCTCGACGTTTTTTCGGGTTAAACTCCTTTAAATAGACGGCAAACATATTCAATGAATGTACAGAAAACTGAAACGATAGAGAACAAAAACTGAAAAAGGCTCGAACAGGTAAAGGCAATTTATAAACCCATTGTAACAAGCGACTTCTCATAATTCGTTCTAAAGTAGGCCATGCATCCGGATCATGTTCCTCATGTTGTGTGTGCACGTGATGCGTTAAGTTATGCCATTTACGCCATAGTTTCGGTCCAGTGCTTAATGGCCAAAAGGCTACCGCTCCTAAAAAGTCACGAAGCCACGGTTTTCGAACAACGGTACCATGTAAAATTTCATGCCCTAAAAAACCAAGTGCAGCAAAGCAAGCTCCAATGACAAACGAGACGCCTATATAAACAAAAGGATTAAAATCCAATAATCCAATCGTAAGTAAACAACAGACAGTAACAAGTAAATACGCTAGCCCACCCCATAGTCGCGTAGGCACTGGACGAAATGCTTCCTTTGGTAAATGCGGCTTAAGTTTTGCCGCATACCAGCCAAATGAATGTAAATCTTTCAACTAAGAAACCCCTTTCAAATAAAAAGCTGTTATCTAACCAATTATAAAAGTGTATCATTACATGACGCATCCTGCCTATGTATTTTTATAATCCACCAAACGATAGTTGCAAAAATTTCGTCAATGTTCACACGATCTACACAGTTTATATACCACTATTTGTATTTAAACGTTTCATTACGAAAAGAAGAGAGCGAGTAGCACTTCAACATAATAAACATTAAAGTTATGAAACCGTTTGAACAGCACTTGCCTGTCCAATCGGTTTCGCTCATTCCATTTCCTCCAGAAAGCTTCTCGTTCTAATTCCATCTCTTCGTAATATTACTTTAGCATTTACATTTATTTCAGCCTTTTTAAATTCCTCATCCCAATAATCCTTTATTGATTTAAATTTTTGATAATGTTGTCGGTACATTGTTTCTCCAAAACCGAAAATATCGACCCCATATTCTTTTTGTACATGGGTAATCGTACCTTTGATTTTTTGTTCCACTTCTTTTTGCGCTTCTTCTTCCAGTTCTTTAAATCGAGTAAGCTTATCAATAGGCACTTTACTTTGAGTCGCGATAATATCTCCTTCGAGAACAAGTTCGATTGTAATATGCGGTCGATTATTTTCATACGATGTTTGAATGTTTGTATGAGAATTAAAAAATCTTACAGCAAAAAAGTTCCCATCTGGCGTTGTCGCCGTAAGGATTGTTTTCTTCAAATCCTGTGTCCATAAATAATCTCGGGCTTGTTCAACATCTAGATAGCCAATAAGCTTATCATCTTTAAATACCGATAATCCGTTTAAAGCAACGATGGCATCAAGGTCAGCTTGCTTATTATTATTGACATCGTCTCCTTTTTCAGGAGAACCCTGAATAGTTACAGTTGCCGCTACAGGATGTCGACCATCTGACGTTATAGTGGAAGTGAAATCCGTTAGCCGAACATCTGGATACCCGCCCCATTCCTTTTCCATTGTTTGAAATTGCTCGTCCATCTTTATCGAAGGAATTCTATGAATAGGATAGGTCGTCGAAATAATCTCGCTAGCGTTTACCCCCCTTGAAATAACTAAATGAAAGTCATTTCGAAACTCAGCACTTCTTTCCAAAAATTGCAAGAATGGTCCTATCCCCTCATTTGCTAGCGTCTCATCAATCACGATCACACGAGTATGAGAAAAGTTTAAATCTCTTGCTAGGCCAACATTCATTTTATCATTAAGTTCAGCAATTAAATCTCCCTCCATTGTATACGTAATCGTGCCTGTATTTCCTTGTGTCGTTTCCCCTCCAAATTCCTCTGCATTAACCACTTCAACGGTTAAAGAATATTGATGTTTTTCACCTTTTTCAAGCGCCATTCCTGTCACAAAGCTAACCTCATTTAATTCTTTTCGATCCCAACACCCACTTGCTCCAAGCAACACAGCAATAAGGAAGAATATATAAACGACCCTCAAGAATTTCCACCTTCTTGTTTTGAATCTGCTGACATTCCAGTCTTAGTACCATCCATCATATAAGCAGGTCTCTTTTTCAATTGTCGCATAGGGAAACGAACAAAAACATCCTTTTGATCCTCGACAATGAAAGGTCCTAACGGAGCCAAGTAAGGAGTACCAAAAGAACGCAAACTTGCCAAATGTGTAATAACAAGAACAATTCCAATAATCATTCCATATAATCCCAAAGCGGCTGTAATGAGGATTAAACCAAAGCGTAAGAGTCTTGATGCATTCCCAAATGAATAAATGGGTGAGACAAAGCTTGCTATTGCTGTTAGGGCCACAATAATGACTAGAAGGTTCGATACGACCCCAGCTTCAACCGCAGCTTGACCAATAACCAATGTGCCAACAATCGATACTGCTTGCCCGACAGCTCTTGGCATCCGCACACCTGCTTCTCTCAAAATTTCAAACGTTGTTTCCATTAGTAGGATTTCAACAACAGCAGGAAACGGAACACCTTCTCTTTGTGCCTGAAGTGTAAATACTAAGGCTGTCGGGATCAGTTCGTGATGAAACGTTGTTAAACCAATATAGATTGCAGGTAAAATCCAAGAAAGTGTAAATGCAACATAACGAATGATTCGCACAAATGAGCTCATCAGAAATCCCTGATAATAATCCTCACTCACTTTGAAGAAATCTGTTAGCACAACGGGCATTGTCAAAACAAACGGCGTACCGTCAACAATAGCAGCAATTTTCCCCTCTATAATGGATGCAGCTACCGTATCAGGACGATCTGAATGATAAATTGTCGGAAAAGGGGTGATCACTTGATCGCATATTAATTCTTCTAAATTCCCCGAATCAAAAATGGCATTGACATTAACCCCTTTAATTCGTTTTCGAATTTCATCGACGATTTCCGGATTTGCAACACTCTCTAAGTACGTGATACATATAGATGTTTTCGTATCCTTACCTACCATAAAATTTTCGCAAATTAATTGTGGATTTTTTATTCTTCTTCTTATTAGGCTAATGTTGGTAGAGATTGATTCTGTAAAACTGTCTTTCGGTCCACGAATAATCGTTTGCGTATTAGATTGCTCAATCGCTCGCTGTTCACTTGAAGCCGTATTAATAGCCATTCCAGTTTTTATACCGGCAATAAGAATCACTGTATAGCCTGATAATACATACCAGACTACTTCATGTTCATATTGAAGAAATTCAACATCAACACTTGCAAAGTAGTCTTTCTGAAACGTTCGTAACTGTTTACTTGTCGTAATACAGTCTTTTTGACGTTGTGTTTGCGCTACCCTTTCCATAATTTGCTCAGAAATTTTATTAAGGTCAACCATACTTTTTAAATAGAGAATAAGCCCCTCTTGACCAGCTATATGTATTTGTTTTAATGAAAAATCAAAATTCTTATCAAACACTTTATTATATCGTTCTTCGTTTAATTTAAGATAAGTTGATATTTCTGCTGCTTGCTTCTCATTTTGTAGCAAATCACTTGCTGTACTCGGTTGATGGTGCATACGTTTTTCTGAGACAATTCTTTTAAATACTTTCAATACTTAACACCTCCTGCCACCTTCTTATTTTTCCTATTTCGTATTAGTACAAGGACTAGAAGCAATATAGGAATCCCCATTTGAAAAGGAAGATGCAACACATAGGGAACAACTAGTAAACCTTCTTCAAAATGTTCAACAATGTTGTCTGCATTGACAATTGAAAATAATGGAATACACATTGAAATAGGAATAATGAAGTAGCGATACGACATGTTAAAAATAGACTCTAAGCCTTTTAAGCCACCATAAAAAAGAATGCTTACCTTGATTAATATACCGAGCATCAATATAAATACAACAAGAATGTCAACACGTTCAAAGAAACCCATTACAGATATCTCTCTCGATGCAGACAAGAGTGGGAAAAGTGTACGATTTTTGACATCTTCACCTAATGTAGCAATTTGAATCACTTGTGAAAACGTAATAAGCAAACCTCCCACCATAATCGAAACGACGCTCACTTTTCCAACATAGTTAAATCGAGTTACTGATGTCATTAATACCGTAAATACCACCATTTCACCGTATGGAAACGACGATCTCAATGGAAAAACAGAACTAAATATAGGTTTAAATCCTTCTGCTAAAAACGGCTGTAAATTCTCAAAATGAATTTGTTCAGAAGCAAAAATTAAAAAGAAGACTAACAGCAAAAAGAAGACTAAAAATGGGGTAAATAACTCGGTTACACGAGCTAAAACTTCTACACCTTGAATCACAATAAACACAACAACAAACATCATCGTTATTGAAATCACTTCAATTGGTGTGATTGGTAAAATCGTTACTTTCATCATTTCTCCGAAGTCACGGATATTACGTGTAACAATATAGAAAAAATAAATCACATATCCAAATATCAATACTTTTCCGATGATTCTCCCACAAGTCTCCTCAATAACTTCATACAGATTTTTCCCATTAGACGTCCTTAAAAAATAGTAATAACCCCATGCAAAAGCCATACCGATTGCAGTGGCAATTAGCTCAGCAAACCAAAAATCCTGCTTTGCTTCCTCCCCAGCCCCTACGACAACGGTTGTTCCAATCACAAAAATGAGTATTAAAACAAATAGTTGCCATAATGAAATGTTTTCTTTCTTGATTGTGTACATTCGTTGACACCCCTTGTCTCACCAACACTTCACGAATACAAACTAGAGACGTCATTTTCGGATTTATGTTTAGGTTTTCCTTAAAAGAATAAAATATGTGCAAGAAGGAAAAATCTTCATGGTTACTTATATTAAACGCACCACCTTGTCGAAGAGTTATGAAAAAAATAGAACCATATAATACAAATCCCAATAGCTGATAAATCACTGCCGCAATTATAACGTCCTGCTTCGCTTCTTCAACAGTACCTACAAACAACAGTGGAGCCAAGTAAATAGATCATCATCAACAAAAAAACTGCCAAAGTGAAATTTGCTCTTTCCTATTTACGTTCATAATTTAGTCCTCATTTATTTTGAAGCTTGCTGCTTCTTTTTTTGTTTGTGTAAGTGATAATCTATAAACAAACTTGAGAGGAATCCTAAAAAGCTTGTAACGAGAACGATTGTTTTTCTTGTTCCTACTTCAAATGAATAAATCATTAAAAAACTTTGAACAAATGGAATCTTGTAAACCAATGAATCCAAAATGGATATTAACAAAATAAGACCTGTAATGACGAGAATATATATGAGAGTAACCATTTTCCCTCCTCAGAGATTTTGTTATTACCATCCTGTCATAAATATTCACAACCTATACGTATTTGTTCAAAAGGTGATGCGCTGGTTTACCTAATCATACCTGTTGAAATAATTCTTGTTTCGACATGTGTTGTTATGTCTGCACGTTGAAATGCTTCCATCCATTTTTCCTTTGACCATTCGCGTGCATTTTTAATCCGAAAATAATCTCCAAATCCTACTGGATCAATCCCTAATTCCTGGAATTTCCTCACTGTCATAATTACTTTATCTTCTAATTGTTTTTCTAACTTTTCTTCTATATTCATTCGATTTTCTCGATTTGCTAAATCTGTCTCACCCTCATAGTCGACAATACTGCCGCGAACGTATACATAGATAAACAACTTAGGTTTTTCTAAATCTCCATTGACCTTGGCATGAAATCTTGTGTTAACAAATCTCAAAATCAGCATTTCTTCATCATGCTTGGACTCTTCAGGTGCTGGAAGCATGATTGAAAAATCAGGTAGTTTCTTTTGTTTTTTCATTGCTTCAATCAGTTTTGCTTCCTCTGGCTCAATCGTGTCGACCATTTTATCATTTTTAAATAAAGCAACTTTCGTAATTTTGAGTGAGTTCTCTTCGATTCGTTCAATATAGGGAGTAGAAGGATCAGAAACCTCATCTGTATTTCGATAAATAAAATCATGAATGGTCGTAAATGGACTAAAAGCCGTTATCGTTCTTGGTGTTAACAATTCAATTAAATAATTATTAATTTCTGGTTTATCTTTGTATTCACCTTTCATAATATCTTCAACCGTTCCTTTTACCACCGCTACATAAATATTTGTGCCCACATGAGGGTCACGATATAAATTTTCAAGTATTTTCCATAACCCTTCTGTTCTTGCATATTCTTCACTAAATAATACTACTCGTAGTTGGGCAGGAGTTAATGTCTTTTCAGTTAAAGTAGACACATCCATAATTGCTTGATGTGGCATTTTAACGACCGTTGAAAACTGTTGTACTTGCTCTTCTGCATCTCGGGACGGTTGTGGTAAGGAGACCGATATTTTGACATTCTCTTCATCGACATAGTCAAAGCCCATAATCCCTATCATCCCTAAATCTTCAATAACAGGTTTTTCAAGATTCGGATTCGCACAACCACTACTTGTAAAAAGTAGGAGGAAGCAACATGCGATGCAGGTCAATTTCATGAAGTGAATGCCTCCTTCTCGTTTTTCTTTTTTCCTCTTATCTTAAGTACAATAAGAAGAAAGATTGGAAACAATACTAATCCGTAACCGTAAAAGCTTCTCCACTCATCAAACAAAACGACTTGAACACGAAATGGAATCGGCCCTGCAAAGAGAAACCAGGAAAGAAAAGAAACGAAATATAGATGCCATGTACGATTTTTATGTTTAGAAAGTAGGGCATCTACTCCTTTTTTTGCGACCCACAAATAGACAGATGACGTAGAAAGAATAAGAAAAATCCATAAGGCTATCCCTAAGGTTTCGATTCGTTCTACAAAAGTAAGTTGCACGGCTTGAAACAAATTTAAAACTGGATACAATAAATTATCTAACTGCCATGGTGAAAAGTAAACAACACTGGCAATTGAGACGAGAACATAAAAGAAAACTGCCGTCCATATTCCAATAGACGTATACAGAAATGCCTTTTTTTGGTTGATAATGTACGGGTAGTAAAACAAAAGGAGTCCATAACCAAACATCGCTACAGATCCATTCAACAAAGCATCAAACCACTGTTGTCCACTAACCTCAAACGTTGGTATAAGATGCAGCCAGTTCCCGGCTTGAAAAGCCCAATGTAAATAAATGATCAGCCAGCTAGTAATAAAGATTGCAAACATACAAAAGCGAGCAAGTGATTTAATGCCACCATGAACAATACAAGTCAATACAAAAAAGAAACTAATGGATGTAGCTGTTATCGTATAATCTGGTAACACTACCGTTTGCACAAGTCTAATATAACTTTGACTAACTGAAGTTGCAGATATGATTCCGTATAAAAACAAGAAAACATTAGCTACTTTCCCAATCATTTTCCCAAGAATTTTTTCATTTATTTTAAACAAGTTTTCACTAGGAAATTTCTTACAAAGAGAAATGATCGGTAAAAGGGAAAGATTTGCTACAATGCCTAGAACAATTGGAATGAGCCATTGATTGTATCCAACATTGCTAATATCATTTGGTAACGAAAACAAACCAATTCCAAGCATCGTACTTTGCGTTAGAAATACAATATGGTACCCATTTAGTTTTTTGAAATTGCCCTTATCCATAAACGCATTACTCCTCATCTAATGGTCGAATGAGATCTTTTTTCGCTCTTGAAATACCAGCTCTTTGAACCATAAATTTAGTAGGAGTACGAATGACGCTATTTAGTAGATCTGTCCACTTTCTCGGAATAATAGGGGTTAAATATGGGGTCCCAAGTGATGTCATATTGGATAAATGATTAAACATCCAAGCAAATACGATCATCTGCCCGTAGATCCCGAGTATACCGGCTGCTAAAATATAAAAATATCTGATAAAACGAATCGCATTACTCATTAAATAACTAGGAGGAATAAACGACAATAGCGCCGTAACAGCTACTAAAACAATAAGAATGTTACTTGCAAGTCCAGCTTCAACGGCTGCCGTTCCGATAACAATCCCTCCGACAATACCAATTGTTTGACCGATTTTAGACGGCATTCGTGCCCCCGCCTCTCTAAGTACCTCAATAACGAGCTCAATGATCAGTGCCTCCATAATAGGAGGAAACGGTACTTTTGCTCTTGATTCAGCTAAAAGTCGTAATAATTGAGGCGGTAACATCTCTGGATGAAATGTTAATACAGCCACATAGGTTGACGTTAGCAAAATAGAAATAAAAAAACCTGCCAACCGTAACATTCTAAGCAACGTTGCTGTTGTCCAACGATTGTAATAGTCTTCTGGCGACAGAAACATTTCCAAAAATGATGCTGGCAATATGGCTGCTTCAGGGCTTCCATTCATCATAACAATGATCTTTCCATTTAGTAATGCATCCACTGTATTGTCACTTCTTACCGTTATACCAAACTGTGGAAACGGAGAAAATGGTTTATCCTCCAACATTTGCTTTAATACTGCCATTCCTAAAAATCCATGAAACTCAACATTTTCCAAACGGGTTAGAACTCGTTTCACATTTTCCTCATTAGCGATATTGTCCATATATAAAACAACTACATTATTTTTGGTTTCGGTTCCGAGCAAAATTGATTTCGATTTTAACTGTGGGGATCGTATTCTCTTTTTGATTAGAGAAAGATTTGTTTCGACATTCTCAACAAAACCGTCTTGTGGTCCCATTACCGTTGTTTCATTTTCTGGAGAGGTAATCGCACGATCGGGCGCACTATACGTATTTATCTTAATAACCGTCTGCTCAAATAAAATAACAGTATACCCACTGCAGATGTCATGAATTAATTTAGGGAGTTGATCACGATCTACAACTTCAAAGTTTTTAAAAACATCCTCTGGTTTAACAGACTTTGACTTATTTAACGGATTATAAACCATTTCATCAATGAGAGTCTTTTTGACAATTGTATGTAAATAAATAATCGTTACTTGATGTTCACCAATTTTTATATCTTTCATGACGAGATCATCGATATCCGCTAAACTTTTCGCAATTGCTTTTCTTGTAATCGGTTCGTTAATGTCCGGATTTGCTTTGTTCTCATCGTGAGGTTGGGGATCAAAGAACTTTTTAAAATTAAATCCCTTTTTTGTCCGACTCATTAATCAAACCTCCTTTACAATCTACCCATAAGTAAAACGTTCCCTACATTTGTTGAAATATGTACCATTTCATAAATGATCGGTTTATGTATAAGCAAGACAGCTCAGCATTCTTTTGAAGCAATCAGTGGAGCCATTACCCTTCTTCGAACAAACCTTCAAACTGCTTGAATCAACATTCAACTTTTATAAATTCTGTTAACAAAGAACAGGCTAGCCACTCAAGTGGTTTACCTGTTCCTGATGTATCTACAAATTTTGTTTAGTTCCCTTCCGCGCTACAGACGAGATAACTGTAGCAATTATTTTATTGCCAAAATCATTGCCGTTGGAACCTTTTCAAGTTAGCAACCCTCAACTTTCAAATTCTGAATATGATGATTTATTTTTTGTTGAACGTTAACGAGTACCTTAATCTCACGTGGTTCTAGTATTTCTAAAACAGATTTTATAAATATTCTCATCGCACTTTCAGATTGTTGGTAAACAATCTCTCCTTCTGCTGTAAGAGACAGATAAACATAGCGCCTGTCACCTGGATCTGAACTTCTAGTAATATAGCCTTTTGCAATCAATCGATCTGATTTATGAGTGATTGAACTTTTATGAACTCCTGTTGCTTTAGCCAGTTCATTGGGACGACTAGGACCATGTAGGGCTAACTGTCGTAAAATCCCAAACTGTTCAATCGTCATCGGACTAAGTTCTTCTGAAATCATATGCTCAATTCTTTTCGTTGCAAAAAGATATGTATCTTCATATTGCTTGATGAAAGAATCTAAAAGTTTTTCATCCACCCTTTTCACCTCACTCAATTAGTTTATACCTTAAACAGTTAATAGTTAAACTATATTTCAACAAACGGCTAGCAAAAAAATTTGCTAGCCGTTTATTGTTCTATTTTAAGTTTTTCTTTTACAGTAAGATATCCAATCGCCCTCTTTAATCAGGTTGTGACAATGCTCTAACTGATCTCCTACAACATAAAAATAAGCTTCATAACACTCATTCTCTGTAAACGCTTGACCGGTCATACGAATATACTCATTTGATTGATTATGAGGTGAATATTCTTCTAGATCGTCGACCTGTTGTAACTCTGTTTTCGTTACTTCGTACAATTCACCTATTACTTTCGTTTTTTCAGAACCTTCTTTTAAGACAGGATAACCGAAACCGGTATCGTGTAATTCTCCAAAAACATAGCAATAATTCTCAATCAACTTTGCAGTTTTTATAAAGTGATGGTTTGAACCCTCCTTCCTCAAAGTACCATAAACAAACAACAGTTTTCTGTTCATAGTGTTTTCACCTACCTTTTATACAATAGAGGCCATTCTCTTTGTCATTCTTTTTATTGATACATTGGCCTCTTGTAAGACCGTTTCTTTATCGACTGTTTTCATGATTCTATTTTCCATAACGATGTTTCCATTGATAATCGACGTTTCAACGTCTCCTCTCGTAGCTGAATAGACAATTCTTGAAATTGGATCGACATCATAAGATGGAAACGTGTGAAAGTGATTCAAATCAAGGATAACAAGGTCTGCTTTTTTGCCTACCTCGATACTGCCAATCTCATGAGCAAGCCCAATTGCTTTTGCTCCTCCGATCGTTGCCATTCTAAAAATCGTTCGAGCATCCATGGCTGTCGGACCATGTATCGGTTTTTGAATAAGAGCTGCCAAACGCATTTCATTAAACATATCAAGATTATTATTACACGGAGCTCCATCTGCACCAAGACTTACTGAAATATTCTCTGCAAGTAAACTAGGAATCTCTGC
This sequence comes from Halalkalibacter lacteus, assembly GCF_036663595.1. Classification (NCBI taxonomy): domain Bacteria; kingdom Bacillati; phylum Bacillota; class Bacilli; order Caryophanales; family Bacillaceae; genus Halalkalibacter; species Halalkalibacter lacteus. The sequence continues at coordinate 109,539 of NZ_JAWRVL010000011.1, read as the reverse complement.
AATACCAGAAGCAAGTTTCAAATTGGAACCAGGACAGTGACTGACATGTATCCCTTTATTTCTAATAATCTGTTTCTCGCTATCATTTAACCAAACACAGTGAGCTAGGATCAAACGATCATTAGCTAACCCTAAATGTTCTAAATACTCTATATTCCTCATCCCTGTCTCTTCTTCAACAATGGCAATTTCTCCACGATTCTCAGATGCATGTGTATGGACGTTCACACCAAAATCTCTCGACAATGACGCCACTTCTTTTAATAACGGCTCTGTACACGAAACAACAAACCGAGGTGAAAATGCATATTTAATTCTCCCATTATCATAATTATGCCATTTTTCAAGTAAATCAACGCTTTCTTGAATCGACTGTTTTGTATTTTCTTGTAATGCTTTAGGAACTTCCTCTCCTTTATCCATCATTACTTTACCTGATAACGCACGAATCCCACTTGATGCAATGGCTTGAAAGGCATAATCAGTATGATGGACCGTTTCCATATCAACGATCGATGTTGTTCCACTTTGAATCAATTCACCGATACCTAATAATGCCGAATAATAGAGAGATTCCTCATCATGAGCTGCCTCAAGTGGCCAAATTCTTTTTTTCAACCAATCTAATAATTCTAAGTCATCTGCTCTTCCTCTGAATACGGTTTGGCATAAATGAATATGGGTTTGCACGAACCCAGGTATGACTGTTTTTCCTCTAGCATCAATTACTTTATCGACGTCAGGAGGATTTAAATCAACCCCAATTGCTTCGATTCGATCATTCTCAATGAGAATATCTCCTTTCATAATCTCTTCTTGTGAATTCATTGTAACGATTTCAGCATTTTTTAGTAAAATCTTGCTCATTTCACTCACCTCATCGATTTCTTACGCAACACAAAAAAAGCCACGTAAAATACGCTATGCTGCATATTTTTCGTAGCTAGGAATTTACGGTTCCAAAGTAGAGACCCTCAACCCATATTATTGAGGTTATACGTTATATATTACTCTACTTTCAAACTCATTATGAGTCCATTCTTTAGTCAGGTAATCTTCCAAAAAAATCAATGTCTTAACTGAACATCCTAGCTCCTAACTAATCTACTAGAGATCACACACTCTTAATGAGTGACAATCACCTAATATACGCCCACTCCTTAATTGTTTATTTTAAAAACACGTTGAGAAGTGGGAATATGCCTCTCCTTCGAAGGAAACACTTGAAAAAATGAACGCCTTCTTACAAAATAGCCCTTTTTTTGTAATATCAGCAGATTGCTTAGGACGTTTTATTGCTATATGCATACCTTGTACTATCCTCCTGTGAAAGGTGGTGAATACAAATGGGATACAGCAGTAACAATTGCTTCGCTTTAATCGTTGTGTTGTTCATTTTATTAATCATTGTCGGTGCTTCTTTTTGTTGCTAATCAATAAAAATGTACAATCCGCAGTTCAATACCTATTTCCTCCTTTAGTAAGAGCGTCATTTTGGCGCTATTCGCTTGTTATTCTGATTTACATATATACCTATTTAACTGTTACATCATCTACACCCATGCCTAGTCTCCAACATGCAGTATTCTAAACCGGTTAATAATCGACCGCGGAATCCTAGCCACGAAAAGGGTATTCCTCTCTCTCTCCAGTTGAAGCGATTGTTTCATCCCCACAGTGTCTGATAAAGACATGGACGTTTTGCTAACTCTCTGATAAAAAAGAAAACAGTTGAGAAAATCTCTCAACTGTTTTCAATAATTGCTTTTACTCTACCTACTTGACCATCTTGCAACCGAACTTTAATCCCGTGCGGATGGTTTGGGGATTTCGTTAAAAGATCTTTGACAATTCCTCTAGTTGTTTTCCCAGTCCGCTGATCTTGTTTCAAAACAATGTCAACTTCTATACCAGGTTGTATATTTTTTCGTTCTTGCCCTGATTTTGTCATTTCCCTATCCTCACCTCATCTAATAGTTATTTCACTTCTATCATATATGGAAATGCATATACTTCGCCATCTATTTTGAATTCTGCCCAAAGTTTATACATTCCGGCTTCCTTAAAGTAAGCCTCAAAAACAGTTTCTTCGGTTGACTCTGGATGAACATGAATAAATGTAGAAAGATGGTCATCAACAATGACAACATGACCCAATGCTCCTAAATACGGCTCTGGTGTCACATTGGTTAATTCAAATTGGAATCTCACATGTTCTCCTGCTAGAAGAGGCTCATGTAACAGTTCGACTTCAACACCATTTACAACTTTCACCGTTGCCTCATCAGCTTGAAGATTAGAATGATGGTGGGCTTCCTCACCTAAAGGGATTGGCTCTGTCAAATATACGTCATTCTCCGGTTTTATATCAACAAATGCTTGATAAGCAAGGTGATCAAGTGTTTGATTCACAACAAACGTTCCTTCATCTATTTGTTCTGGATGAAGATGGAGAAACGTTTCTAGATCGTTGCTAATTAAAATCAAATGCATGAGTTTCTCATGTGTAATCGTCAGTTCGGGTGCGTCCCCTTCTTCATTAACTAACGAAATCGTTAGTTCCTCATCACGATACTCGATAGCCGCATCGATGGTTGAATCAACTTCATCAGAATGATGAGCATGTTCCTCTTTCTCACCGTGTATTTGATTCGAGTTGTGATCATGAACAACCTCATTGCTTGTTCCCGCTAAAGTCATATAGCTGCCAATAACCGCAAGAAATATCGCTACGGCGGAGAATACCCATATCCGGACTGTCTTCGTCATCTTGATCGCTCCATTTCTTTCTGAACTAGCTTTGTTTTTTGTAAACGCAGCGCATTTAAGACGACTGATACAGAACTAAAGGCCATAGCAGCACCAGCCACCCACGGCGCCAATAAGCCTGTCGCTGCAATTGGAATTCCAAGTGAATTGAAAATAAAGGCAAAAAACAAGTTTTGTTTAATATTAACCATTGTTTTTCGACTCATGATTATTGCATCGGCAACGCTATTTAAATCGCCACGCATTAGCGTAATATCCGCCGCTTCAATTGCTACGTCCGTTCCCGTTCCAATCGCCATTCCGATATCGGCAACTGCAAGGGCTGGGGCATCGTTTAGTCCATCCCCAACCATTGCAACTTTCTTTCCCTCTCGCTGCAACTTTTCAATAACTGCACTTTTTTCTTCAGGCAAGACTTCAGCAACAACATGTTCAATTCCCACTTGTCTGCCAATCGCCTCAGCAGTGCGTTTGTTATCTCCAGTCAACATAATCACTTCGAGTCCCAATTTCCGCATTCTAGAAATGGCCTGCTTGGATGTTTCTTTTACTGTATCCGCAACAGCGACAATTCCTTCATAATGACCGTTAACAGCAATTAACATAGTCGTTTTTCCTTCACTTTCAAGACCAATCATTGTCTCAATAGCATTTTCATAAACAATTCCCTCTTCTTCTAATAACTTTCTCGTACCAATAAGAAGGTTGTTTCCATCAATAGCGGCACGGATGCCATGTCCCGGAATCGCTTCGAATTGTTCTGTATTAGAAAGAATGAGTCCTTTTTCGATTGCATGCTGAACAATCGCTTGTGCAAGCGGATGTTCTGATTTGTTTTCAGCCGAGGCAATTAATTGAAGCAGAGCCTCTTTTTTAAGCCCGCCTTCAGGAACTAAGTTTGTAAGCGTTGGTTCACCTTTTGTTACTGTTCCTGTCTTATCTAGAACTACCGTCTCAATGGACTGCGTATTCTCAAGATGCTCCCCACCTTTAAATAACAACCCTAATTCTGCAGCTCTACCTGATCCTGCCATGATCGAAGTTGGTGTAGCAAGACCTAAAGCACATGGACATGCGATTACTAAAATTGAAATCGTAGGGATAAGTGCGGCACCTAAGTCTCCTGGTGTTACAAATACATACCAAATGAAAAAGGAAACAATCGCAATTATGATGACAACAGGGACAAAAATCCCCGATACTTTATCGGTCATTCGTTGAATGTTCGCTTTTGACCCTTGGGCATTTTCAACGATTTTGATAATTTGTGATAGAGCGGTATCTTTCCCAACCTTTGTTGCCCTCATGGTTAATGAGCCATTTTTATTCATCGTTGATCCGATCACAGCGTCTCCAGTACCTTTATCTATAGGAATACTCTCACCCGTTAGCATTGACTCATCAATAGCTGAATGCCCCTCGATTATCGTTCCATCTACAGGTATTTTCTCACCAGGTTTCACGATTACATGATCTCCTACTTGAACATTCTCAAGTGGAATCGTAACCGTTTCACCATCGCGAAGTACGGTCGCTGATTTCACCTGAAGTCCTAGTAACTTCTGAATCGCTTGACTAGTCTTCCCTTTAGCACGGGCTTCAAATAACTTACCTAATACAATTAACGTAATAATGACAGCAGATGTTTCAAAATATAAATCAGGCATAGCAATTCCTTGATTCATCGCTTCAATACCTAAAAAAATACTATAAAAAAAGGCTGCTGATGTTCCAAGAGCAACAAGAACATCCATATTTGCACTTTTGTTTCGTAATGCTTTATACGCTCCTACATAAAATTGAGCACCCACGATGAATTGCACAGGCGTTGCTAGTGCTAATTGTACCCATGAATTCATAAACATCTCTGGAATCCAAATGAATGAAGTAAACTCAAAATGAGTCACCATCGACCAAAATAATGGAATCGTTAAAATAGCTGCAAACAAAAATTTCCCGAGTTGTGTTTCCATCTCTTGCTCTTTAGTATTTGCTAGGTCTGTTGGATTCGTTTTCTCTTTTAGTGTAAAACCAAGTTTATCCACAGCCTCCTTCATATGAGAAGAAGAAGTCGCTCCTTCTACATACTCAACTGTGGCAGTTTCAAGAGCTAAGTTGACCGTTGCCAGCTGAACTCCTGTTAATCGACTTAGTTTTTTCTCAATGCGATTTGCACAGGCTGCACATGTCATTCCTGACACAGAAAATTCAGCTTTTACAATTCTCACTTGATAACCAAGTGCTTCAACCTTTTCTATTAATTGGAAAACACTTATCTCACCTGGATGAAAACGGACAGTAGCCCGTTCCATCGCTAAATTCACATTCGCTTCCTCTACTCCGGCCATTCGTGAAATTCCTTTTTCAATCCTTGTAGAGCATGCGGCACACGTCATTCCGCTTACCTGAAAGGTGATATCCATTACTTTTGACATAAATCTTCCCTCCCCACTAAACCAAACACTACACTATGTTTATATCTATACCCCGGTATAGTATTAATTGAATTCAAGAAAACGTGCCTTTTGGGCACGTTTCTCAGGAGTTAGACGAAACAACGTCATATCCCTGATCTTCAATTTCTTCTTTAATCGTATTAATAGATACGCTGCTCGGATCATAATCAACTAAAACTGTACCATTATTTAAAATCACTTCAACAGAGTGCACTCCATTAAGTTTTCCGACACTACCTTCAACTGCTGCTACACAATGATTGCAAGACATGCCTGTAACTTGAAGCGTTGTTTTTTCCATGTTGTTCAACACCTTTATTTAATAGTATAGCTTTTATATTACCATACACCCCTAGGGTAATCAAGAAAGTGTTTTATACTTACGTTTTGGTCAGTCGTTCAAAGACATCCATCAATTCAGCTATTGATTCTTCCCCGTTTCCACTTTTAATTGCATCCGTTACACAATGTTTCGTATGATTCTCCATTAGTTGCAAGCTGACTTTTTTCATTGCCGCATTAATTGCAGAAATTTGCGTGATAATATCCACACAATAACGATCATTTTCGACCATATTTTGTATTCCTCTTACTTGTCCTTCTATTCGTTTTAGTCGATTAATCAACTGTTCTTTTTCACGAGAATGTCGATGACTAACAACTTTATGTTCGATTTCCTCTGACATCGGCAACTCTCCTTCACCTTAACATTTTCTTAGTATATAGTTAACTATTATATAATTTTTCATGCTTGTCAATCACCTCAACCTAGAACGGAGTGATGTTCGATTGGATCACCTTTTTCTTCCGGGAAAAATGTAGTTACTTGTTCAAAAGCCATAAATACAAATAAGACAATTAGCAACGCAATTAGAGGATGTCTAAGAAACGTAATGAAAAGAGACTTTGATGGGGCATGGAATAAACGAATCGTGAATAAGAGAATGATTAAGCTAATCATAAATAAAAATTTCAACAGTGAATCTTCCTGCCCAACTGGAGACATCTCGCCAATCATGGCTCCCATCATCCCCCCCATCAGACCAGCTAACATCCCTTCTAATGTTGTAATAAGTTGAGCTGGAAGGCCGAGAAAAGCTCCAATTGTCATGCCAATAACAATTGCGATTATCGTAGATTGTACAAAGTCTCCTCGGAGCAATAGACCCATGATCGTTCCAAATAAAAGACCGGCTGTCATCCCGCCAGCCATCGCAGTCATCATTACACTCATTTGTGACTCTTCGCGATTTTGAACAATTACTACATAATAACAAATAAATAACAACGTAGATGATACGAAAAAAAGAAGCAGTCCTGTTGACATAATTACCCCTCCAATAAACCTCTTTTTATTATCTATATTTCAGTAAGTGTTGTAATAGTACAAGTGCTAACTAGCTCTGTGTACGTTCTGAAGTTTCCATGTATGTTTCCGCTATTTTTTAAATACAAAAAAGCAAGCCTCACACCTAAAGTAGGCGTTGACTTACTTCTTTCTTATTGATCATCAATCAGTTCTTTTAAATGTGGAATTTCTGTTACGATTCGTTCAATGGGAATTGCAAGACCGTGCCCCTCTTCTTGACTTCGAATCGGTGGAATGGACCTCGCATACACGACACCCACAACTTCCCCTTTTTCAGATAAAACAGGACTTCCACTATGTCCTGGGAAAATATCGTTCGAGATTTTCAAAACTTGATAAGGAGTTTCGTCATTAAGAATCTCTCCTTCATTGACAATTTGCGTTTGAGAAAGTGGGTTCCCAATGACGTAGATTTTCTCCTGTTCTTTGGCATCATTTACTCGTATAGGTAAAAATGGTAGGTCAGCACCTTCTATCTTTAGTAATGCAACATCTAAATCTTCATTTGATTCCAAAGTTTCTGCATGAAAAATCTCTCCATTAGGAAATACGACCCCTAGCGGCTGACGGTTATGGATCACATGATGATTCGTTAAAATATACCCGTCAGGATGAACGTTAAATCCAGTTCCTCTCCCGCCATTTCCTTGTATCGTAACAACAGATTCTTTAAATTCAACGATATGCTCTTCTTGACTTAATTCATCAGAAGTCCGAGCTAATTCACGCGAATCCAAAGAAAAAAGGTTAAACCAAATATTTGCGACTTGTAAAAGAAGAAGACAAGCTACTCCAATTCCTATGAAGCGAATCATTATTTTCTTTGAATGTTTCTTTTTAATCTCTTCTTCCGTATCCTCTTCATCAAAAAGAAAATCCTCAGGAATCGGTACATACTCCTCATCTTCTTCAGGTCTATAATCATCTTTCACAAAATCTCACCTACTTATTTAGGACTCATTTTCAATAAATTAAATCTAATCACCTTGAGCCTAAAAGGAGTCAATATCATCTAATTCTTTTTCGTTAACGGCATACTGATGAATCACCAAAACACCTTACAAACTCTCAATTTCTATCTTATCAAAAAAGAAGTTAATATGACATTTAATCGTTGTGCACTTTGGTTATTGTCCCACTATTATTTTGTTTATCTTAGACCAAGTTATAACCCTATTCACAATTGTTGGTTGTTCTGAGAAAATTGCTTTATACTAATACATAAAGGCTGAAGAATTGGAGGATCGTATGGAAGTTATTAACGTAAATGATGTACAAAATGTAATTAATTCTTTCGCTAATCAAGAAGTATATTTGCATTTAGAAACGACCAATGGAGCTTATGCGTCTCATAATGATACAGCTTTTTATTCTGCAAGTGCCTATATTCGAAATGCAAAAATCACTTATGAGCATGGAAAAATCATGGGAGAAGGACCATATCGCGTTGGACTAAAACTTGAAATTGGCTGGGTCTACGCTGAAGGGTTAACACATTTTGAATTAGATGAGGCCAATAGATTACTACTTGGAGGGCATGGATATGATGGGAAACTTGGAGTTGCCCTTCAAATTAGTCATACACCTTTTGACTAGGAAGGAGAAATCTCTATGAACAAAGAACGCCATATCCTTGTAGTATTTCCTCACCCTGATGATGAAGCATTTGGCGTCTCAGGGACAATTGCGATGCACGTAGCAAATGGGACTCCTGTAACATATGCTTGTTTAACACTTGGAGAAATGGGACGCAACCTAGGAAACCCTCCATTTGCTACACGAGAATCACTACCGCAAATTAGGAAAAAAGAGTTACTACTTGCAGCGCAAGCCATGGGCATTGAAGATTTACGTATGCTTGGATTTCGAGATAAAACGATTGAGTTTGAAGATGATGAAAAACTCACTTTATTAATAGCCAACTTTATTAAAGAACTGAATCCTTCTTTAATCATTTCCTTCTATCCCGGTCATTCCGTTCACCCAGATCATGATGCAACAGGACGGGTAGTCGTACGCGCGGTTGAACGCATTGATGAACAATATCGCCCCACCCTGCACTGTGTCGCATTTTCCAATAATCACGAAGATGAAATTGGTCCTGCAGATGTAATTATGAATGTTTCTGCATTTGCAGAGCAAAAGAAAAATGCCATACGAGCTCACCTTTCACAAGCAGCATGGATGCTTAAAGACATGGAACCAAAATGGGCGAGCGGTGATCAAGTAGCTCTTGAATGGTTGCATACCGAACACTTCTGGACGTATAAATTTTAACAAACTAGTAAAGCTGCCTCACGCGTTGGAGCAGCTTTTTTATATAGAAATTGTATATGGCGAGTAAATGTATCGATGCAGAGAGAAAACCATTCATTCCCGCTAGTAAACTCCTCTTTAAAGCTAGTAATAGGACTTGCACGTTTTCAGATGTCCCGTTATAATATATAACTTGTGTGAAAGACATAGCGATATAGATTAGAAGGAGTGATTCGATGCTTTTAACAAAGCTTCGGGTGGAGGAGGAAAAAAAAGATCCGGAAGTCCTTGAACAAGACCTAGAAGAACTTGAATTTCAAGTGTTCCGCATGCAAGCAAATGTAAAAGAAATAGCGAAGAAATGGCAAATTATCGGGATTGAACAAACGAAAAAGGAAAAATGGGTGATTGTGTCTATTGTAGATGATGGGCAGGTTTGTAAAATTATGCTAAATGACTGTGAGTCAGCCTATCGAGGCGTTTGGGACTTCTCGATTCAAGCCAAATATGAAGATCAATCAACAATTCATATCGGCGACATAAAAGGCGAAGAAAACAAAGGCTACGGCTCGATTTGCATGGATTATTTAAAAGAACATGCCAAAGATCAAAACATCCAATACATCAAAGGCGACTTAGCCAAACGTGATTGGGACCATCTTGACAGACTCATCCATTTTTATAATAAGCATAATTTTGATGTTGAGGTTGACCATGAGAATCAAAGTGGATCAATCGTATGTCAGCCCCATTGGTAAAATGGGGTTTTTTGCTGTTTTTCGCTGTTTTTCGCTGGTCATAATCTATACATCTAAAAATTGTTATCTAAAAGTCTTGCAGCTTCTTGTTGCTTGTTATTGTCACATGACAATAAATGCCTAAAGTTGTTTTGATATCCTTATGCCTTAGTCGTTCTTAAAACAACTTTAGGATTTATCCCCTTACTCAAAAGATACGTTGCATGCGAATGCCTCAAATCATGATAGCGAATATTGGGTAAATCTAATGCTTTAATTATATTATCGAAACCACTGTTGATTAGAGTAGGTTTAATAACTCCCCCATTCTTCCTGCAAAAGCTTAAATCATGATCAATGTACTCACTTCCAGCCAACGTTTTTTCGCGTTCAATAATTTCCCTTTGCAACTTTAAAATTTCTATAGCTTTATCAGGTAGGAATACTTTACCTAACGAAGATTGTGTTTTACCTTTTGAGGCAACGTCATACCCATCCTTAGTTAACACTACTGTTTGTTGAATATGACATATCTTCTCTTTGAAATAGTGGAATACTCTATGGATACTTTCTTTCTACCCAAGAGTTAGCAAAATCACGAAACATAACGTTACTAACTGATATGCAAACAAAGCGAATTAAACTTAGAATTAATGATGATATTGAGTATGTAGATTTTGATTGTTTAAAAAATGTTCAGAAGGTTTAATCGACTTGCGCTCCTTAGAGGATTCAATAAAATTTGTATGCATAATAATGTATTCTTTGCTTGTTAACTTGCGCTTCAAGCGAGATTCTAATTCAGTTATAATTTGCTCAAACATAGACACACCTCCTTTTCCTTTTACCTATATTACCCATAATTAGGTAAAATTCAATATAATTAGAGGATAATCTCACATGAATATTAATTACATTTACTGGATAATATTAAAATACATGGTTTCTATACAGTAAACAAACATCTCGCGAATAGATTATGTCTAACCATGTAAGGAAGCCCTCACATGATGGTAATGAGGGCTTTTTGTTGTTTAAAATGATCTGTGTTTATAATAAAAAACCTTTCAACCTCTGTAACCAATTTGTAATACAATTTCACTTTATTTAACCTGAAAACTAAGTTACAATTAATTTCTTGTCTGAAAACGAAAAAAAGTTCTTATGTACGTTAGAAAGAGGTTATAAAAAATGTTTAAAAGCTTAGACAATCAAGCCCTCTTAGAAGCTTATTACGAAGCTATAAGGTTGAATTTAGAAATAGGTTTTATCTCCATTTTAAAAGAAGAATTAGATGCAAGAGGTCTTACTACAGAAAAACCAAAGGGAATTCACTTTGTAAATAGATCGATATAATTTCAATTCTCCTTTGTACTTTTTCTTCTAGATCAGCCTAACAGTCCATATTACAAACGATAATGCAATCCAAGGGCAAACTACTCCCTGACCTCTTTACATCTTATTTTTCGTATTATGGTACATGAAATTATTCAAACGTACTAAATGTTGCGCAACGTTTCCTACACTAATTATTTAATTATTCATCTTTAAAATAATCATAGTCAATTGCCTTCACTAAATATGTATGACTATATCAACACCCACATTATGATCGATCATTAACTTTGATAATTCCATACCATCAATTAGTATGATTTTTTTCGCTTCTAATCGTTCTGCATATTTTCTTGCGTTATCTGTAAAGTAAGAGGTCGTAATAAAGACTCCTTTTCTCGCACCTTTCCCATCTAAAGCACCAGAAAAGCTTTGAACGACATCACGACCAACTGAATTATTAGCTGCATAACGTTTAGCTTGCACATATATTTTATCTAACCCTAATTTATCTTCCTTGATCACTCCATCTAACCCTTCATCATTAGTCCTCTTACTAACTTTTCCATCACCATAGCCCATAACAGTTAGTAACTCAACCACTATATCTTCAGGTCTGTATTTCAATATTGGAGACTAACTAAGTTAAATAACGGTTAATTATATAATCTACCGTACGTATTGAACATGCGACGGTTGTTAATGTTGGATTGGCCGCTCCGATTGAAGGTAATACACTATTATCACAGATAAATAAGTTATCGATTCCATGAACCTGACCAATTGAATTCGTAACGGACGTTTTAGGGTTATTCCCCATCCTACATGTACCAAATTCATGTTGATCCATACCTGGTGTAAATAAACACGGCTGGGTATCCATTGTAACGTTCATTTCCTTGGCAGCACTCGTCAATGACGATGTCATTTGTTCAATTACTTGATAATCGCGTTCACTATATGAAAAAGTTGCTTTTAACTTCGGAATACCATACTCATCCACACTTGAATAATTAAGTGAAAGTCGATTTTCATAGCGAGATTCCACAATTCCAAATCCTATTATTGCTAATTTAAGAATAGGCTCTATAGGTCGTTCTTCAAACTGGTACCAAAAGTAATTAAACGGATCAGTCCCTTGTATTTGCAATTGAAATGGCTTGTTTATTGAACTCGGAATTAAAATACCTGCAACACCAACCTCTTCGGGAAACTGACTTCTGTCCGTATTTACATTCGCAAAAACAAATGAATGATTCGCGAGATAATGACCAAGTGCTGGACTAGTAATCGCTGAGTTTAACAAAATACGTGTTGTTCCAAATGTACTTGCGGCAAGAATGATTGTTTTTCCTTTTATTGTATAATGCTCATTATTTTTTGAAACTACTTTTACCCCACAAGCCGTTCCATTTTCCTGTAATACTTCGTATACACTCGCATTCACAGCTAAATCAAAACTAGTTTTATTTAGCGCATAAGCTAAAAAGTTTATCGAACTAAAGAAAACATTAGAATGAACCTTTCCATATTTCGTCATGTCAAGGTCCACTGCCATTGGGTAATTCTCTGCATGAATAAATCCCCCTTGTAGCAATCGTTCCAATAGAACCGATTGAAGTGCAGAATCACGAGTATATAGCTGATTTACATTCATAATTTTTTCAGCTATCGTGTAATAAGGAGATAAATCATGATAGTTAATCGGCCAATCTTTAAAGTCTTCAGGCTGAAGTCTCGGTGAAACAGTCCCCCAATGTATGGTTCTCCCTCCAAGTGCAAAAAATTGGGTTGCTCCTGAAAAATCATCCCATTCTAATCCAATAGGATGACTATAGTTTGGATTTAACAAATATCGTTGTAATCGTTCAAAATTAAAAGTAGGTAAATTTTGAGCATGGCTTTGTAACAATAAGTCTCCAGCCTCAAGCATTGCAACTTTCTTCCCGCTATCCTTCCATTTTTCGCATAACCGCCAAAGTGCCGCTCCGCCCCCTGCTCCACTTCCAACTATGATGACATCATACATTTTTTGACTCATCTCTTCTAAAGTGGTCAACGGGATCCAATTGTCCAATGGTTTTAAAGGTGGTTTCTCAGGCGGACATGCGTCAATAAATTGACCTATTGGCGTCTGAACTTGTTGTCTGCGTTTTCTTATCATTGCTCTTTTTGGCGGGCTTGGGATTTTTACTTTTTGCCCCTTAACAACTGTATTCGCTGAAGTGATATGTGAATTAACGGAGAGCAGTTGATCAATAGACATATTGTGGCTCTTTGCAATTACTTTTAACGTTTCGTTCACTCTGCCAATAACAATCTTCACCAAAACTACCTCCTATCTTCCTTAAGTTTGACTAGTCGATATATATGATTTTAATAACTAGTCTTAGAAGATTTTTAGTAATTAAAAAGTAGTTCATTGCAGTTTAGATAGCAACTCTTAGATTACTCCACTGTCTAGAAAGTTCCTTTCACGCCAATAGTTTGCCTTCTCTAAGGAACGTGCGGTGTTAGCCAAGTAATATCCCACGTCCACACTTGATTGGGGCCTTTTGCCATATGGCTTTCTGCTTCTTCGTTCCGGTCTTTTGCTCCGTCCACGATGATGCTGCAGATTTTGCTCACGCAACACACGATAAAAGCAAGATTCTGATGCCATGTAAAATACGCTGGTCAGCTAGCTTCGGCGAAGAGAGGATATACATATACACATGACAATTAAGATAAGCATGACTTTGATGTTCATGTTGATTATAATAATAAATCAGGCGAAATTAAGTAGAATTCGTCTGATTAGAAGCTAAAAGGAAGCTGGGTTTCCCAGCCTCCTTTTAGTAATCTTTTGATGCAATATCAGCTACCATAAATAGAATAACCGAGACCACTTCGGTGAAACTGAGCTTTTCTCATCTCTGTTTCTCCTTCTACCGGAATTTCCTTTATTTCTGCATCATCAATAGTCCCAGAGTTTGCAGGATCTAGATCTTCTTCTTGCTCGACTTCTTCTGCATTTCCATTTACCGGCTCGGTTTCTTCGCTTTCATCAGCTTCTATCCCACAAGCTACGACTCCCACTAATAAGAAAGCAATATATGCTAATAGCATCCATCGTTTCATCTTTCGTTCCTCCCATATGTTCAATTACACATGAAACGTCCGATCTTTATGAAAGGTTTCAATCTTCTATTGCTCCCTGTTAGTGCATAGCCAATAGAACCCGTTAAGAGTCCTAAGAGCGCTCCTCCAAGTACTTCTTCAGGCATATGCCCTAGGCGCTCTCGTAATTTTATTGAACCATCTGACACGTGATTAGCCTGTTCTTTGTGTAGACCAGATAGCAGCTTCAACTCTTCATCCATTTCATTTACTTTTATCGTTAATTCCCCCGTTTGTCTACGGATTCCTTGTGCATCATACATTACAATTAGCCCAAACACAGTTGATAAAGCAAAATCAACTGAGCAAATTCCTTTTTCTAGAGCCACATAAGTCGCTAATGCCGTTACTCCAGCTGAGTGAGAACTAGGCATCCCCCCTGTTTCAAGCAAAATCTCTGAATCCCACTCACCTGTTTGAGCTTTATTTATCGGTATTTTTAATGTTTGTGCAATTCCTATTGTTGCTAGAGCCGTTAACATCGGACGATTCATAGTCTTCACCTCTTTTTTATTGTTTGAAGAGAGGGATTGAAGTATGCACTATGATAAGCGAAATATTAAAGACAGAACGTATCTTTATTCCTTGTTCTTTTTGTTCTTCCTTTTTATAAAGACAACCAGACCGATAAGTATGACAATTGGCAGTACAACTGGACTTAATCCAACTAGAAAGACGACGATACCGGAAACAGCTGCTATTAGAACATTTATCGTATCAATAAATAATTTTTTTGAACGCTCCCACGTATTTAACTCATTTCCTTGTAACGTTGAAGCTGTTATCGCATTCTCATGAATCGTAATTGTAACGGTTGAAAAATCGACTTGATTTTCAAGGAATTGCTTTCTTCCTGTCATCTGCTCAATTTCTTCTTGAACGATTGCTAAATCATTTGAAATTTTCAACAGATTTTCAGTGTTATCAGCATGATCCATAAACGTAAGCAATCGCTCTTCAACAACACGTTTAGCCTTTAACCTTGATTCAAGATCTACAAATTCTTCTGTTACATCATTCCCGTGTGTCCGCTGCTCCAAAATTTTCACGTCACTATTACCTATATGATCAAAAAATGGTTGGAAATCCTGTTTCGGTATGCGAAGGACGATGGAACCAAAAAGTTGCCCTTCAGCTTCTTCATTGTAATGTGATTCTACAATATAACCACCTAATTCATTTGCTTTTGCTTGGATCTCATCTCTTGCCTTCATATAATCTTTTACTTCAATCGTTATATATCCTTGATAAATAACCATTCTTTCGTCAACACTTTCAGTATTAAATACCCGAGATTCATGAGCTTCACTTTCTAGAGAAGTACTTTCTTCAGTTTTAGCCATCTCGTCTTGATCTGCTACAGCATGATCCGTTTGCACCGATTCTTGTTGTTGATTGCTACAAGCCATTAATAGAATTAGTAAAAATAACGTTGAAAGCCATACTTTCACATTCATCATAGTCCCCCCAATTTTTACTTCATGAGACGATGTGAAAGTCATATACGTTTCAAAAAATATAATTTACTATTCTGATTAATCACTGAATAGGCTTACAAATGTTTACCTTTTAAACGTTATAGGGTAAGCTTTATAAGCAAAAAATTAAATAAGGGGTCACGTTAATGGAAATTATGGATCAAATTACCCATTTACAAGTATTAAATCAGTTTTGGATTTTGCTGTTTTTCCTCGTTCCTATGGTTCTAATCTCAAGAACAGTAGTAGCTGGGACACGATTTTCTCCTATTCTGATCATTGTTATCTTTGGGCTTTTACTAGGCTTTCTTTTAGTTTCGGTTGGAATTGCTACTCCCGGTTTAGTGGAATTTCCATTTGTAGACTTAATGGCTCGTACGACCATTATTGCGTTAACGGTTTCTTTCTTTGTCGGTGGACAGGAATTACGTAAGATTCTCGGAAACAAAAAAATGGAGGTTGACGACATTGTCGTTCCTTCAGATGAAGAAACAATCTTAGGGACTAGCCGCACACAATTGTTCTTCATAGTCCGTTCGTTTTTCTTATTACTCGGTATTGAAGGATTCACAAGAATGATTTTACACGGGCAAGAAGCAACTGGTCTTGCTAGTTACAACCCACTAATTGCTTACATTGGCCTTATCATTGCTGTTATACTCATCGATAATAAAGCAACAGTAAAGAACAAACAGACGTATATTCGAAAAGGTTTGTTAGAAATTGCTTTAATTATTGCGGTATTACTTTTATCTTATTATATAGCGCAAGCATTTACGTCAATCATTGCCTTGCCACAAATCTTTTTTGCGATGATGATTTCAGCTGCACTTGGTGCCATCTTCCATAATTGGACGTTTGGACCTACCATGCGCGCTCTGCTTTTCGCAGGAATTCCAGTTGTCTTGGCAGCTAACTTTATGGTTGGTGGTTCAAGGATTGGTGATGCCTTTGCCATTCAAGGAATGAATTCTGTACTTGCCTATGGATTTTTTGGTCAATTGTTTTGGATGTTTGGTGGAATAGCCTTAGTCATGCTAATTGCAAGGACTGCAAATACAAGAAATTTAGCCCCAGGAATGGCGGGTTCCTTATCACATTCTGGCTTAACAGGAGCTTGTACGGCTGGAGACTTTGGGAAAGTCGCTGCACAACGCGCTCCTATTATGATTAATATCCCCTTCTTTGGGCATGTGTTTGTTTTTTCTATTTTAGCTATAAGTGCTGAACGCGGAGCATTATGGATTGGTCCATCTGCTATCATTGTAGCCATTGGAGTCGGTTTAACCATATTCGCTCTCTTGAACCTTCGAAAAGCAAAAGGTGATGATCGTAAAGAAGTTAATGCTCTTATGCAATTTTCGTTTGGGTGGCAAATCTGTGCTGTATTCGGTGGTCTTGCGCTGTTAAGTGTTAGTACGATGTCGTTTGAATATACAGCAATGGCACAAACTTCGGCTATTTCTCACTTTGGCTTATTTGCCGCCATACAAGGAGAGATGTTTGGATCAGAAGCAGCATTACTTATTCCGTTTATTTTCTCGATGCCTTTTTTAGTGCATCCACTTGTTTTTTATATGTTTGGTAAAGCGATGGAACGAGACGGTGAAATGCCTGTTAAACCCGTTTTTACTCTCGCAATAATTGGGGTCATCGGTGTTGCTTACGCTCTTTTTCTAGCGTAACGTCATATCTATAAAAAAGAATACAAAAAAGGGGGACTAATCGATCACTGATTACGTTCCCTTTTTTTAATAAATACAAACGTGTTATGCGAGCTCTTGGTACGTTCTAACTAATTCTTGCAGTTTTATAGCAAGACCAATTTTCCCGCTTACTTTTAATTGGCCTGTCATAAAAGCCATCGTTGGATTCAGCTCATCGACAAGGAGTTTTTGAAGGTGATGTTCAGATAATTTCAATGTGACGTCAGCGTCTTTTTGCCCGTCCTCCACTAAAAAAGCTTTTCCTTCTTTTAGTTGTTCAATTTGGATAGTCGCTTTGTTCGTTAAATCAAATTGAAACACTCGGTCTTTTTCATTTTGAATACGGTCAGGATAACGATTGACTTTGTCGACAAATGTTTTTAACTGTTCGACCACACTCATCTACTTGCCTCCTTCTTTTTCTTTCTTTTTACCATATTCACGCTTCATGTAAACGATTCTTTTTTATGTTGATGAATAAAAACGATTTATTTTGAAATAGTAACTAAATGTGGGGAGGGTGTTTCTAAATGGAAACAATGAGAATTCTTCAGTATGTATGTTCTTTTCTCGGAACAAGCTGCCTGATTTTCACTTATATCCAAATGGCAAAAAAACGCAAAAAAGAGACTATCTCAAAAGGGTCTGAGCCTGACTAGTTAGCGCAATATTCGACGTCTTGACTTCTTCTAAAGAAACGATATATTGTACACTAGCGGTCAAACCCTTGTTTTTTGAGTCAGCCTCTTACTTAGTTGTTCAATGCTTTTTCAAGATTCTTTTGGTTGATTGACCAGTGCGAAATAATTCAAACATATGAAAACCTACTTACCTAAAGTAAAGCGAATGTCATGGTATGTGATATGTTCAGGAAGGATTTCTTTAATAGGTTTCAACCTTTCTGTCCCTACTTCTTCGGCTGCTTGCATGATTAGTTGTTGCTTTTCGTCTTCTACATATTGTTTAAGATTTAGCTCTACCCCTTCTTGCTCTGCGCGAAGAAGATGCTTGACGATAGTCTGGTCTGTTAGTGCAAGTGCCTCTACTAACTCTGCTATCGTCTCGCCATTTTGAAACCGCTCTGCCGTTTCGAGATATTTCCCTTTTTTAGAAGAACCATTTCGTTTCGGCATTACTATTTCACGTTCGGCCGGCTTATCATTTTCAAATTGATTAAGCACTTCTAAAAAGGTCAGTCCATATTTTTCTTTTTTTTGCTCCCCGACTCCAGAAATAGAAGAAAACTCGTCCAATGTTAAAGGAATATAGCGACTCATTTCTTTTAGTGTTCTGTCTGAGAAAATCATATACGGTGGTACATTGTTTTCGGTTGATAACTGTTTACGTAATTGACGCAATGCTTCAAAAACATCGTCCTGTTCCTCCGGTTCATCAGGTGCTAAAGCTTGGGTTACATGCACGCTTACTTCTCCTGTCAATACTTGCACTGCTTTTTCTGTTAATTGAATGGTTGGGTATGAAGTACCTGTGGGTCTTAGATATTCCTCAGCCATTAAAATATCGATAAACTCAGCAACATCTTTTTGCGTCCAATCACTCATTAACCCGTAAGTCGTTACATTTGTTAATTTTAACTGCTTTAACTTTTGATTCGTTGAACCGACTAAAATTTGAGCGATAATCGTTTTTCCAAAGCGCTCCCTCACCCTTTTCACACAGGAGAAAACCATTTGAGCTTCTTTCGTGCGATCGATCTTCTCACCTGTCTGAACACAGTTCGAACATTTTCCGCATGTCTTATCAGTATCATCACCAAAATAGGATAAAATATATTGCTGCAAGCATCGTTCTGTATGACAAAATGCAGTCATTTGCTGCAACTTCTTGAATTCCATCTCTTGCCTGTCGTTCGAACGATCAGATTGTTCGAGCAAAAATGTTTGAGTGCGAACGTCTTGTGGACTAAATAAAAGAACACAGTCGCTGTCTTCTCCATCTCGCCCCGCTCTCCCCGCTTCTTGATAATACGCTTCAACTGTTCTAGGCAAATTATAATGAAGCACAAACCGGACATTCGATTTATCTATTCCCATCCCAAACGCATTCGTTGCAACAATGATTTTCACTTCATCATGAATAAAAGCTTCTTGTCCTTTTGATCGTTCCTGTTCATTCATTCCTCCATGATAAGGTGCTACTTCAAACCCTTTAGATTGTAATTCATGATAGATTTGCTCGACTTCTTTTCTAGTTGAAGCATAAATAATCCCAGATTCATTTTTCCTAGCAGCTAAAAAGGAAAACATAAACTTTTTTTTATTCACACCTTTTTTCACTTGGAACGTTAAATTGCTTCTCTCAAACCCAGTTGAAATAACATATTGTTCTTCTATATGTAAAAACTGTTGTAAATCTTTACATACTTGGGTTGTAGCTGTAGCTGTTAATGCAAGAACCGTTACTCGCTGGGGCAAGTGTTCAAGCCATGAGGATATTGATAAATAACTCGGTCTAAAATCATGCCCCCATTGAGACATACAATGCGCTTCATCAATGGCCACGAGTGAAAGGGAGATATGCTGTAAAAGTTGTTGAAATGTAGGATGCCCCAACCTTTCAGGAGCTACATACACGAGTTTGTAGAAGCCTTCTTTAATACGAGAATGCCTAATCCTTTCTTCATTCGAAGATAACGTACTATTCAAATACGTTGCTGGTATATCAAGCTCATTTAAGGCATCTACTTGGTCCTTCATCAACGAGATTAACGGCGAAATGACTAATGTTACTCCTGGAAGGACTAACGCTGGAATCTGATAACAGAGCGACTTCCCACCACCAGTCGGCATAATACCGATCGTATCAATCCCATCTAGCACTTGTTCGATAATCGATTGCTGTCCCTCTCTAAACGCATCATAGCCATAGATCGCTTTTAATTTTTTTTGAGCTGCTTGTAGTTTGTTTTTCTCCATCACTAGTCTCCTTTTCGATATTGATTGAGAAACGTATCGTTAAATTACTACCACTAACGAGGTGACATGAACATGCCGTTGAAACAAGAAAGTACTTCTGGCTTCATTATTGTTTCTTTCGTTATGGCAGCATCTATTTTCATCATGTTGTTTACAGGTGAACAATTTGTTACCGTCTTTTCCATTTAGACTATTCGTATTATTTTTCCGTTCTTTTAGGTGCGATTATTGTTATCTATTCGATGCGTTCAACAAAATGACTAACTAAAACGATGCTCGCAACGATTCATCGTTTAGCTGTCTTCTTTTTGGGTATCTTTAACACCATCATTTATCGTACCATGATCATCTCAAACGGTCGAGCGTTCAATAAAGTTTGCTATTCATAAAAAAAAAACGTTAGAATGCTAGCCCCTTGTCCACAATGAATGGTATAATTCATTCGATTATGGACATTGGAGGCAAACGTATATATGATTACCGTTACAAATATTGGATTGCAGTATGGAGACCGTAAATTATTCGATGAAGTAAATATTAAATTCACTCCTGGAAACTGCTACGGACTGATCGGAGCAAACGGAGCAGGAAAATCTACATTCTTAAAAATTTTATCAGGGGAAGTTGAACCGCAACAAGGTGACGTTCATATGAAGCCTGGTCAAAGACTTGCTGTTTTGAAGCAAAACCACTTTGAATATGAAGAAGTCGAAGTACTAACAACTGTTATGATGGGACATGCTCGTCTTTATCAAGTTATGCAGGAAAAAGATGCTATTTATATGAAGGAAGACTTCTCTGATGAAGACGGCATGAAAGCTGCTGAACTTGAAGGTGAATTCGCTGAAATGAATGGATGGGAAGCAGAATCTGAAGCCGCCATTCTTTTAAAAGGTCTCGGTATTTCAGATGAGCTTCATACAAAAAAGATGGCTGATTTATCAGGTTCTGAAAAAGTAAAGGTTCTACTGGCACAAGCTTTATTCGGCGAACCTGACGTACTCCTTCTAGATGAGCCGACCAACCACTTGGATATTAAAGCAATTGAATGGCTTGAAGAATTTTTAATTAACTTTGAGAACACCGTTATCGTTGTTTCTCATGACCGCCACTTCCTTAACAAGGTTTGTACACATATTGCTGACTTAGACTTTGGAAAAATACAAGTTTATGTTGGTAACTACGATTTCTGGTACGAATCAAGTCAACTAGCTCAAAGAATGGCTCAAGATCAAAACAAGAAAAAAGAAGAAAAAATTAAAGAGCTTCAAGGTTTTATTGCACGATTTAGTGCGAATGCATCAAAATCCAAGCAAGCAACATCTCGTAAAAAGTTACTTGATAAAATTGAACTTGATGACATTAGACCTTCATCACGTAAGTATCCATATGTTCATTTCACTCCTGAGCGTGAAATTGGGAATGACGTGTTGCTCGTAGAAGGAATTACGAAAACCATTGACGGGGAGAAAGTTCTAAATAACATCAGCTTTACAATGAATAAAGAAGACAAGATCACATTAGTCGGCAATAACGAAATTGCAAAAACGGCACTCTTTAAAATTCTGACTGGTGAGATGGAACCAGACAGTGGGTCATACAGATGGGGAATTACAACCTCTTCAGCATACTTCCCTAATGACAATTCTGAGTTCTTTGAAGGGTGTGACTTAAATTTACTTGACTGGTTGCGCCAGTACTCTCCAAATGATGACAGCGATACGTTCTTACGTGGCTTCCTTGGCCGTATGCTCTTTTCTGGTGAAGAAGTTAAGAAAAAAGCTAACGTCCTTTCTGGTGGAGAAAAAGTTCGCTGTATGTTATCAAAGATGATGTTAAGTGGGGCAAATGTGCTTCTTCTAGATGAACCAACGAACCACCTTGACTTAGAATCCATCACAGCAGTGAACAATGGTTTAATTAACTATAAAGGGGCAATGATCTTTACTTCTCATGACCATCAATTCAATGAAACCATTGCCAATCGGGTAATCGAACTGACTAATGATGGCGTCATTGATAAACAAATGACGTATAATGAGTATCTAGAAACGACTAAGAAATAACAGATGGAGGATGGCTCAGATCGAGTCGTCCTTTTCTATATCCTTTGGATTTCAACTGTTAATAGTTAGGTATGACATGATATAGTAATTAGGACTGTCACGTAAGGAGGTTTTAAAGAAATGACTGTTAAATTCGCATACATACTAGCGATAGTAGGTGCTGCATTTTGGGGAGTAATTGGTTTATTCGTTCAAAATTTATATCAGTTTGGCTTTACAGCTTGGGATGTTGTGGCAATACGAGCTATATTCTCTGCCGCTATGTTACTTTTATATGTGGTCGTCTGGAAACGAAACATTCTTCGTATTCGTCTGAAAGACATTCCACTGTTTATTGGATCAGGTATTATAAGTATTGTCTTCTTCAATTGGTGCGTGTTTACTGTAATCGATCAAGCAAATCTTTCATTAGCAGTTGTGCTGTTATATACTGGACCACTTTTTGTCACTCTTCTATCTAGATTTTTCTTTAAAGAACTACTAACATTTCGAAAGGGAATGGCGATTATCGTCACCTTAACAGGATGTGCATTCGTAGTTGGTCTTTTGCCCTCTCTTCAGACGGTTATAACGACATCGACATTGTTGATTGGAATTGGATCAGGGTTCTTCTATGCGCTTTATAGCATTTTTGCTAAAGTAAGCAGCAAACATTATGGATCGATTACAATTACAACTTATTCATTTATTTGTGCTAGTGTATTTATGCTTGCTTCAAGTCAAATTGTCCAAAAAGCACCATTGTTCCTTAATTGGACGGTTTTAGTAAATAGTGTTGGCTTAGCATTAATCCCAACAATCTTTGCTTATTTATTGTATACAAAAGGTTTAAGCTATATCGAGTCAAGTCGCGCGTCTATTCTATCCACGATCGAGCCAGTCGTTGCAATTGGTATTGGCTTTATCTTTTTTCAAGATGTTCTGACATGGTGGCAGTGGTTAGGTGTATGTCTTGTCATCTCGTCTATCATTCTCGCAGCTGAAACATCTAGAAACCAAGATAAAAAGGAAACAACTCCTGCGCAAGCTTCATAGCATTCGACGTTGGCGGTGTTTCCTTCGTTTTACAATTTGAAATACGATGACGACTGCAACAATAGCAACTAATGAATAGATTAATTGTTGAACGAACGTCGACCAATCACGAATGGAATTTCCATAATAAAAACCAATAAAGAAGTAAAAGGATAGCCAAGCAAAGGCAGAGCTAAATCCAATTATGGCAAATAATCGATACGTAATACCAGACATTCCAATACTAAATGGAACAGCATGACGAACGAATGGAAAAAAATAACTAAAGCTTGCCGCCTTAAGTCCATATTGATCTAATAACTCTTTTCCTTTCACAGCACGAGAATACCAAATTGATTGATTATCTTTCTCCAATTTCGTGTTTTGAAATACGGCATAACCAATTACATACAAAAGCGTTCCATGTAAAAGAATACTGCTATATATAACTAAAAATGTCGGCAAAGGATCTAGCATCTTCGTTGTAGCGAGCAGCCCCCCACTCATTAACAAAATTTCATTTGGGACAGGAAAGAAAAACAACCCAATCGCCATAATAAAAAATAAGGCAATGTAACCATACTTCCAAATAAAATCTATAAAAATAAGTGAGTCCACCTTATCACCTCCATCGTTTTTGTTCATTATTGAAAAAGAAAGGCAGCAACCTGCTGCCTTATCCTTTGAAGTATTCCTTATAATAGCCGCCAATTTTTCCAGTATTGTCAAGGACAAAATAAAATTCGTCTGTTTCATTTTTTAACTCATAACTTTTTCCTGCTGTTAGTGCACGATTAACCATATATTTCTTAGCATCTGTATGAATGCACTCAATTGTGCGGATCGTTTGACTCTCAGTCCAAGTTTGATGAATCAATTTATTCCAACTCACTTTCTAGTTTATGTATTATACCATTATACTGGGAATCACTAAAATTGCCAACTTAAATAGAAAACTGTTACATAATTTTAACAGAAGTAACAAGAGCTTGCTTCAGAAAAAGAGACTGACATCGATTGTCAGCCTCTTTTTCTAGCTTATCCTTCAAGTAAAAGTGTTTCTGGATCTTCTAACAGACTCTTAACTGTTACTAAGAAGCCTACCGCCTCTTTCCCATCAACAATACGGTGATCATAAGAAAGAGCGATGTACATCATTGGGCGGTTTTCAAAACGCTCTTGGTCAAGCGCTACCGGACGCCATTGAATCTTATGCATTCCTAGAATCCCTACTTGAGGAGCATTTAAGATTGGTGTCGACATAAGTGAGCCGAACACTCCACCATTTGTAATGGTAAATGTCCCACCTTGAAGATCAGAAATAGATAGCTTATTATCACGAGCTTTTTTCCCTAGTTCACCAATTCCGCGTTCAATTCCTGCAAAACTTAAACGATCAGCATCGCGTAACACAGGAACAACTAATCCTTCTTCCGTTGATACGGCACAACCGATATCATAGTATTTCTTAATTAAGAGCTCATCGCCTTGAATTTCAGCATTTAGCAATGGGAACTGTTTTAATGCACTAACTACGGCTTTTGTGAAAAATGACATAAAACCAAGCTTCACACCATTTTTATCAACAAATGCATCCTTACGACGGCTACGAACATCCATAACAGCTGTCATATCAACTTCGTTAAAAGTTGTTAGCATGGCTGCAGTTTGTTGTGATTCAACAAGACGCTTCGCAATCGTTTGACGACGACGTGACATTTTCACACGTTCTACTGGTTTAGTAGGGTCATCTGACGCAACAGGCGCGGCTGGTGCTTTCTTTGGAGCAGGTGCGCCTGTTGCAGGTTTTGCTTCTGTCGGTGTGCCATAAGATTCTACATCTTGCTTACGAACACGTCCTAGTGGATCTTGTGTTGAAATAGCACTTAAATCAATTCCTTTTTCACGTGCTAGTTTGCGCGCTGCTGGTGAAGCTAATGGGCGACTACTACTTGTCGCTACTACACTTGATTCCTCAGTTGCTGCAGGAACTGTTTCTTTCTTAGGCTCTTCTGTTGGAGCTGCAGCTGGAGTACTAGCGCTGGCACTACCAGCTTCATCGATGACCGCTATCACTTCACCAACTTCAACTGTATCGCCTGGCTCTCTCTTAAATTCCTTAATAACACCAGAATGCTCAGCTACTATTTCTACATTTACTTTATCAGTTTCTAACTCAGCAATGTACTCACCTTGGTTCACATGCTCTCCTACTTCTTTTAACCATTGAGCAATGGTTCCTTCTGTAATAGACTCTGCTAGTTCTGGTACTTTAATTTCAATCACGGAAAAGGCCTCCTCTTATTGTTTAGGTGTCAATGACTCTGTTACAATACGTTCCTGCTCTTTTTTATGGGCAATTGGATCACCTTCAGCTGGACTGGACCGATGAGTTCTACCAATATAGCTGAGAGTTGTTCCTTTAGGTGTGATTTCACGAATTCGAGATTCAATATATGGCCATGCACCCATATTTTTCGGCTCTTCTTGCACCCACGTGATTTCTTTTAAATTTGAGAAACGAGAAAACATCTCTCTAATTGGTTTTTTCGGGAAAGGATATAATTCTTCCACTCGAGCGATATGCAACCAATCCCAGTCTTGATCAGCCTTTTTCGAAACACGATCAGCTAGATCAATGGATAATTTCCCACTACAAAGGACAATACGTTCCACCTTGTCTGCCTTATTACCTAGACCCTCTTGTTCGAACACAGGCTTGAATTCTCCTTCTGTAAATTCAGCATGTGTAGAAGCAACAACTTGGTTACGCAATAAGCTTTTTGGTGTCATAATAATGAGCGGACGAACAGAATCCTTTTCAAGAATTTTTGCCTGTCTTCTCAAAATATGAAAATATTGAGCGGCTGATGTACAGTTCGCAATCGTCCAGTTGTTTTCTGCAGCAAGAACTAAGAATCGTTCAACACGTCCACTAGAATGTTCTGGTCCTTGACCTTCATAACCATGTGGCAAGAGAACGACGAGACCAGATTTTTGTCCCCATTTTGCACGACCAGCTGAAACCCACTGGTCAAATATCACTTGTGCACCATTTGCAAAATCTCCAAATTGGGCTTCCCAGAGTACTAATGTTTCTGGGGCCTGCACGTTGTAACCATATTCAAATCCAACGACAGCTTGCTCAGAAAGCGGGCTATTGTAAACTGCAAAGGAAGCGTTCGCTTTCTCAAAGGTCTGCAAAGGCGTGTGAATTTCATTTGTATCTCGATCATGAAGTACAAGGTGACGATGAGCAAATGTCCCACGTTCAGAATCTTGACCTGTTAATCGGATCGGAGTTCCGTCATGTAAAATCGCCGCAAATGCCAAAGTCTCAGCTAATGCCCAATCAATCTTTCCATCTTCATCAAATGACTGCAGACGGCGCTTTAAGATTTTTTCTAGCTTCGTATTAGCGGAAAAACTATCTGGCCATGTTAACAACTCTTCATTAATTTCTTTTAACGTATCAAACGGCACACTCGTCTTCACTTTTGGTAATCCGTTTACAACATAATCAGGAGCAGACATTTCCTTCGAATGATTTGATTTATTTGCAATTACATCATCATATTGCACTTGTAGATTATCTTGGGTATCTTGATCTAGCTCTTCACCGTATGTTTGTTCAATAACGGAAGCCTTTGCCAACTTATTCGCATAAATCGCACGAACTGTTGGATGCTTACGGATTAAATTATATGTTGAAGGCTGTGTTACAGCAGGTTCATCCATCTCATTATGACCAAAACGACGATAACCAATTAAATCAATAAGAAAATCCTTTTTAAATCGTTTACGATACTGTACTGCTATGTGAATAGCGGCCAAGCACGCTTCAGGATCATCTGCATTAACATGGAGGATTGGAATTTCAAATCCTTTTGCAGGATCACTGGCATATGTAGTTGAGCGCGAATCATACGTTTCCGTTGTAAACCCAATATTGTTGTTTGCAATGATATGAAGAGACCCACCAGTCTGATAACCTTTCAACCGGCTAAGGTTTAATGTTTCCGTAACGATTCCTTGACCAGGAAAAGCTGCATCTCCATGAATCAAAACGGAATATGCCTTGGAGACAATTTGCTCTGGGAAGCCTTTTGACGTTCTTACTTCTTGAGCTGCTCTTGCATACCCTTCAACAATCGGACTTACAAACTCAAGATGACTCGGATTATTTGCTAATGAAACTGTAGCTTCAGCTGTATTTTCTTCTTTAATTTGACGGTCTGCACCTAAGTGATACTTCACATCACCAGTCCAACCATTTATCCCTGATCCTTCTGAAGGATCTAAATCCTTACTTGGTGCATGTAGAAATTCAGAGAAAATCATTTTATAAGGTTTGTTAAGGGTATGAGCAAGAACATTCAAACGTCCACGGTGCGCCATACCAATTAATACTTTTTGTGTACCTTCATGCACGACTTCACGAACTGCTTCATCAAGCATCGGAACTAGCATATCAAGTCCTTCAATTGAGAAACGCTTTTGACCAACAAACGTACGATGAATAAATTTCTCGAAACCTTCTACTTGAGTTAAACGTTTTAACAGGTTTAGCTGTTGTTGTTTTGTTAAGTTTGGTAAATACATACCAGACTCAACCATCTTCATTAACCATTCACGCTCTTCCAAATCATGAACATGGTTAAATTCAAACGTAATTGTTTTTGTATAAACATTCTTTAAGTGATTAATCGCATCCAATCCATTTTTCACATGTGCTGGTGCATAGGGACAGATCATATCAACTGGCACTTGTTTTAGAAACTCTTCCGTTAAATCATATTGACTTAATTCTAATAATTGACTATTGTTTCCACTTTTAAAAATAGGATTCGTATCTGAAACTAAGTGTCCTTTTCGACGAATCATATCTGCTAATTTCACTGCATTGACAAACATCCTAACCATATCAGGTGAAGTAGCAGAAACTCCAGAATCTGGTTGATTCTGACTTTGACTCTCCGAAGGTGGTGGACCCCAAACCTCAAATAACTCTCGTAAATCTTCTTCAACTGCTTCAGGATTTTTTGAATACTCTTCGTAAAGCTCAATTGCTACGCCAAGATTCGGACCATGAAACCCTTGCCATGGTTCTTCCACTTTGTGCCCCTTGCTTGACATACGATGATTACCTCCTAGTTTAACTTTCCGTCAAATCTATGAATTTTTAAAATTAATAACGCTTTCATGACTATTTTAACATGACTGTCACAATTTTTAAAGATGATCTCTGCTTATTCATAGATTTAATTCAAAATATTAAAACTTGACTTTTCTCTTACTAATTGTAGAGGTGTAGAATTACACAAGAAAATGTTCTACACCTAAAAATTGTAATTCCTTTTTTAAAGAAAATCTAGTTATTTCTCGTGAAAAAAAGTGGTTTTTCTAAGATTATCCTCATCGGCATGCTTCCCCTGTGAAGATGAATTTTTTCAACCTAAAGTGATGTGTTGTTCGTATTGCCCCTCTTTCTAATTCTTAACTTGTTCAAACCACTTAGTTATTTGTGCTTTTTCATTTTCAGTGAATTGAAACATCGGAGAATCACATCCCTCTTCACGCAAAATAATTTGCAATATGCATCCTGATTCCCCTACGATCACAAGCGCTTCAGGTTCTTGCAGTTCTGGAATATTCCCTTCAAATGTCACAACGTAATGCATCCATTGTTGCATAGGGAAAGAATCAATGATTTGTAAATTTGTCAGCGTACATTCGGAATAGTTTTCAAAAGTTAAATCAATCATCTTATTACTCACTTTCTCTACTTTTTTTCTATTTTAACATAAAAAGGGTGTCTCAATTGGTTCTAAACCTGACTGGAGCTTAATAGATAGGTCGTTGGCTCTATCCCAAATCCTATATATCTGTGTAGCACTAGCAGGTCAGACCCGTGTATTAAGTCACCCTCTTTCTTTTTAATGAATTATAAAATAAAATGCTCATACTAAACGTCGCTTAAGCAAATCGACTACTTCCTGTATTTCCATTTTCGTCGTATAACGCCCTAGGCTAAAGCGGATCGTTCCTTTTCCGCCTTCTGTTGTCACTCCCATCGCATGCAAGACAGGTGATAAAGTAACCTCGCCTGAATGACAAGCTGATCCTGTTGAAGCAGCAACTTCTGGAATGGCATCTAGTATATCTTGACCAACCCGATTAGCAAAACTAACATTTAATGTGTTTGGCAAACAGTCAGTTGGATGGCCATTAACGCGAATTTGTCTTGGAAAAGCACTTGTAAGTAATGAAAGAAAGTACTTTTTTAGCTCTTCTAAACGGGAACCATTCTCAAGAAACGTTTGTGTACTTTCACATGCAGCTCCTAATCCAACGATTAAGAGTACATTTTCAGTACCCGCTCTCATGCCATTTTCATGACCAGCTCCATGAATGTAAGGACCAAGTTTCACACCCTGACGTATATAAAGTGCACCGACTCCTTTTGGAGCATACAGTTTATGACCAGCCAAGGAAAGAAAGTCTACACAATGTTGTCCAACGTTTATCGGTATTTTACCAAGTGATTGCGCCGCATCCGTATGAAAGAAAATACCGTGTTCACGGGCCATTTCACCTATTTCCTCAATTGGTTGCACTGTTCCCACTTCATTATTAGCATGCATGACCGTGATAAGAATTGTATCAGATCGAATAGCATTCTTAATATCTTCTTTATTCACTTGCCCATATTGATCTACACCGATATAGCTAACGTCTGCACCGTACTTTTTTAAATAGCGTAATGGCTCATGTATTGCAGGATGCTCAATGGAGGTTGTAATGATATGCTTACCTTTTTCATGATACTTTTCAAATACGTTCTTTATAACATGGTTATTGGATTCAGTTCCGCCACTTGTGAAAATGATTTCTTCTTTCCTAGCTCCAATTAAGGCTGCTACTTGCTCCCTTGCCTTTTCCACTGCTGCTTTTGCTTTCGTTGCCGCAAAGTGTGATGTTGAAGGGTTCCCGTAATGGCTGCTCAAAAAAGGCGTCATTGCGCAAATGACCTCAGGGGCTAACGGGGTGCTCGCATTATAATCTAAATAAATTTGCTTCATTGTTATTCCTCCACTTATTTTCCTAATAAAAATAGTGTATCAGCTTGTTAAGGCGATATGTATAACAAATCATTTCCCTTACATAATGAGAAGTGGGTAGGATAGGAGTAATCCAATAGTCTATAACTTACATAAGAGCCCTTCTACTCAAGACGAGCTATGCATATACTTTTAGAACAACGTTTTGTGGGGTGAGTTATGCTAGCTCTTATTTTCCTTCTTCTTCTCTCCATGCTTGTTAGTATTGATGCATTCGCCATTGGTTTTTTATTCGGTTTAAAGAAAATTCGAATTCCCCTTATCTTCGTTGCGATGATTGCGCTATTCTCTGCATTTGTTATCTTCTTTTCAATGGGAATTGGGCGCATAATAGGAGATTTAGTTCCGACGGCTAGTATTCAGACTGGTGCAGGCGTTTTAATGATCGCAATTGGGATATTTAATTTATTTTTTGACCTTCCTCTCTATCGTCGGTCCTACTTTGTTATGGTAGCTCTATTAATGAATGTTGATAGTGTTGGATATGGAATACAAGCCGGCTTGTCAGAACGATCATTTTGGTTTGCCCCAATGGCAGGTGTGATTATATTCATTGCTTTTATCATTGGTGTGATTCAAGGACACGAAATTAGAAGCCGATTTATCATTAAATATATGACATTTATTCCAAGTATCCTCTTTCTATTATTAGGTCTTAGCAAACTTCTTTTTTAACTATAGGACTGGAATATCAGAGAAAGAATTTAAAAGATCGGAGGGACTTACTATACTACTAAATTAAAAGGAATAGGTTCAGGCTTAGTAATTTTCCTGAAAATAATCAGGTCGCATGAAGAAACAAGGTCTGTTGAAAGTAAGTACGACTAGGGACAAGATTCTTTACATATTTTCTTGTGTTATCCCTCTGTAAAAGCATGCTTTCTAGATAAGCGTGCTCTCAAACATGTATGACTATTCCCCCGCCACTTAATTCCCACACGAAAATTTGGAAGCCACTGAAAAAGGTGAAGTGGGGTACTCTCGGCAACTATAATAGAAAGATAGAAGTATAATCCTTCGACAAAAACAGAATATTTTGTCTTTTTTTAGCAACTCTTGCGCTTGCCTCGGAAATAACCATTTCTTCCGTCTTCTTCTATCTATTAATTACCGAACAATATGAAAGGGGAAAAACCATCCCTCCCCTCCTCTTAGTCAGTCTGTTTATCTAACGATTCCTCTACTATGTTGTTTTGCGACAGAAATTTCAAAATAACTATCATCATCTTCATAGATACGATCAATAATGATTAATACATCTTCAAATGAAACGGAATGATTGTTTGTATTGTTTTGTTCCATAAAAGCGATCATACTTTCAATTTCTTGATTGACTTTATGATGTAAGTCATCTTCCGATGTTTTTTTGCTCCTGATGCTATCATTAAAATCCATTGGATATTTAGGTATATGCATATTCACTTACCTTCTTCCATTCTTAACTTTATTACTATCATAATTGTTTAGATGCATGGAATCAAGAATTGAAATTTCACCTTGGTTCTGTATCACTAAAAAATTTCGTAAGTATTACAAAAATAATCCACCTAAGGAAAGATGGATTATCACATGTCTTATCTACTGATTCATGTTAGTATTATGCAATTTGTTGAATAAGTTGATTCAGTTGACTCGAATGCTATCACTTGGGTTAGCTATTTCAATAGGTTCACTATTTACTCTAATGCTATCGATCGGGTTCGATAGATCTGTTTGTGGAACTGCAATTGCTAGAACTGCAATGATTACTACAGCTAATACTAGTTTTTTCATTTAATCTCACCTCCTTCAATATTTAGCATACTACTGTTTTAACTCACGTAAAGGAAGTTGCCTATAATAAAGATCTCCTGCCATTTCAAAATATCTACTTGACATTTGAAAAAATGACGAATCCCTTGTTATTATGCCACGATAATATTGATCAAATGCTTTTAAGTAATCATTATCAATTTTTGAGTCTATTTGGTCTAATAATTGTAAAGCCTCATCTTTTTTATCGCTTTGTATTAAATAATAAGCATACCCTTGCGTATTATCTAAATTTAATGTATTCAGAAATTGAGCACAAACTTTTTCAGGTTCATTCCAATAACAATACGTAAAATTTAAACTTCTCTGTGTCTCGTTTAGTAACATTTCATGGCCTAATTCTTCAGAAATAGTAATTGACTTAAGAAAATGTGCTATTGCTTGTTCTTTATCGCTCAATATATAAGAGTTTCCAAGTCCTCTTAATGCAATTGCTCTCATAGTAGATGTTAAAGCAACCTCCAAAAGTTCTAGTCCACAATCTCTTGATTTCTGCACTTCATTTAAATGCAAATAAACATTTTGCATTGTAATCTTATAACGGCAAAGCAAAGACGTTTTCATATATCCTTCATTTAACATACTTATTTCCACATTTACTAGCTCACTTAGTGAAGCAATCATGTCGAACTTTTTTAAACTTGCGTAATTATATAGTTGAAAGATCTTAATTAACGTTGCGAGTTCTGGCGAAATGACTTTTTTGTATGTCAATTGTTGTGTTGCCTCAATCAAATTCATTTTTTGCTTGTACACGAGGTGATCAAGCTGATACACTTCTGCCCACTCTTTGCTTTCTTCACTTGAACTTGCTAAGAGCCGATCTATCAACTTTTCTACTAAATCAGACTTACTATTAATGACTAAGTACTCAAGTGATACTCTAGCTAAATAAGATTTGGGATCAACGTTGGAAATAAACTGTTCTTCATTCTCAATCGAACTAAATGTTTGTGAAGTGATCACTTCTTTCATAACCATTAGCTATCATACCTTTGTTTTCATATTTATTAATAAAAATATATGCTACCTTTCCTACTTAGTCAATTAGCTCACGTAAAAAAGATAGATTTTATTAATTAATTCAGAACTTTTCTACTCCTATATTATCATTATCTTCCTTTTAAAATAAAAATACTATTCTTATTATCACAGTAGTTCTAAACCTGAATATCCACTATTGTCATGATTTTTGTATAGATGCTAGGTGCTTATCTACACGTATTGTCGGTTTTATGAATATTATACTAAAGACTATACAGCAATGGAGGGGAAATAATGTCAGAAGAACTCATTGTACCTTGGGATATTGATGGTACACTCGAAGACGACTTTTATGTACCGGCATATATAGAGGAAATGGCTCAGAAAGTCCTAACTCATTATAACTTAAATGTCAGTCATCTTGAAGTTATAACAACAAAAGCTGATAAAGGCGGACTAATCTGGAAAATGGAAACGGACAAAGGGCCTTATAGTTTAAAAATCCTGCACCGAAGACCTGGAAGAAGTCAATTCTCCCTAGGTGCCCAAGAGTATTTAGTAAATGAAAAGAAAGCTAAAGTTCCTCCTCTTTTCAAAACGAAAGACGGGGAGAACTATATTGAGATGGGGGGGAAACTTTGGTTTGTCGCAGAATGGATTGAGCCACTATACCAAGTCAATAATGATCTAGAAGGAGCTAAATTACTTTGTCACGCGCTTGGTGAATTCCATCATCTAACGAAAGGATACGTTCCTCCAAAAGGTTCAGAAAATCCTTCACGCCTTTATCGGTGGCCAAAATCATATGAAAAAGTAATGAAGAAAATGTCGTGGTTTCGCAATATTGCAACTGTTTATCCTGAAATGCCTGCAAGTCAAGCGATTCTCACTCACGTTGATATGTTTGAAGAACAAGCACGCAATGCCCTAAATCAATTAGAACAATCAGCTTATTATGAGTTAGTTGCCAGAGGAAATACCGCTTGGGGGTTAGTTCACCAAGATTATGGTTGGTCAAACGGACAAATGGGACCTGATGGGATGTGGATTATTGACTTAGATGGCGTTGCATATGACTTACCAATTAGGGATTTACGGAAGCTTATTACTGGTCAAATGGATGATATGGGCGTTTGGGATGTAGAGTATATGAAAGGAATGATTGAAGCCTATCACGAGGCTAATCCAATTGAGGATGACCTGTATGAAATCCTTTTAATTGATATGTCTCTCCCTAATGAATTTTATAAAAATGTAAAAGAAATGGTTTATGAACCGACGATCTTTTTAGACAATGAAGTAGAAGCTCTTTGCACTAGAATAGCAGAAACAGACAAATCTAAATGGCCTGCGATTGAAGAGCTGAAGCAGTGGAAAGGAGTTAGCTCCAAATGAAAATCCTAATGATTTGTACGGAAAAACTTCCAGTTCCAGCTGTACGTGGTGGAGCCATTCAAACATATATCGATGGTGTCTCGTCTGTATTAAGTAAGCATCACGATATTACAATACTTGGAACAACAGACCCATCTTTGCCACTTGATGAAAAAGTAAACAATATTCGCTATGTACGTACACAAGGTGGGCTGCTCGAAGACTATCGTGATGGTGTTAAACAATTTTTACAATCTGAGCCAGGCTCCTATGACGTGATTCATATTTTTAATAGACCACGTTTGGTTCTAGCAGTACGTGAACATGCACCAAAAGCTAGACTTGTCTTGAGTATGCATAATGATATGTTTAAACGTCAGAAAATCGAGCCAGAAGAAGCTGAAGCTGCGATTGAACAACTGGATAAAATCGTTACCGTTAGTGATTATATCGGAAAAACAATCTCAGACTTATTTCCTCAAGCGGCTCCAAAATTAAAAACCATTTATTCTGGTGTGGATATTGACCGTTTCGTTCCTCCTCATTCCAGCCAAGCTCAAAACATGCGTGAAGAAATTAGAAAAGTACACAACCTCCAAGGAAAAAAAGTAATCTTATTTGCTGGTCGACTTTCCGCTAATAAAGGAGCAGACATCCTCGTTAAAGCAATGCCAGAACTAGCAAAGAAACATCCAGACATCGCTCTTGTATTAGTTGGAAGTAAATGGTTTAGTGTCAATGAAGTTAGTGATTATGTCGCTTATGTTCGTGCACTCGCTGCCCGCTTGCCCATTCCAGTCATTAACACAGGCTTTGTAGCACCTAGTGAAATTCAAAAATGGTTTGCTGCTGCTGATGTGTTTGTTTGCCCGTCTCAATGGCAGGAGCCCCTAGCAAGGGTTCACTATGAAGCAATGGCCTCAGGTCTTCCCATTATTACGACTGCACGTGGAGGCAATCCTGAAGTAATCACTCCTAATGTTAACGGTTTCGTAGTTGAGCAACCTGAAGACCCTCAAGCGTTTGTTGATCTACTAGCCCCCCTTCTATCTGACCCTAAACTTAGTAAAAAGCTAGGTCAACAAGGTAGAAAGATGGCTGAAGAAAATTTCACTTGGAGTCGCGTTATTTCCGACATTCATGATGTGTGGAATGAAGTAGAATACAAATTAAAAAACAATATTGCTGTAACGGCTACTGAAGAAGAAAACGAAGAATTATCTCCAGAAGCACAAGCAAATCAAGAGACATTTGATCTATCTGAAATGGAGGCCGACTCAACGATTGAATTAGAATTGGAACTAGCAACCGATAGTAAAGACCTACCATTAGAAGATCAAGTAATGGAAACACCTGAAGATGACCTAGTTGCTGAATATGCACCGAAAGTAGATGAGACGATTGAAGAGAAGCCAGCAGAACTTGTTGTAGAAGATTTGAACTCTGAAGGTGATTCGCAGACAGAAACAATTCAGAAGCCTCCAATGACAAAAGAAGAAAAATTAAAATCTATTCTAATGTTTGAAATCAATAACAAAGAAAGTATCATTGAGTCCCTTCTTTCTGTCATTAACCAAAAAATAGTAAATGAAAACGAGCATGAAGTAAATAGTCTCATCAAAAAAGTAGTAACAGATTTTGAAGAATTAATAAAAGGACAACTGCAAACAAAGAAGCCAGAGCCTCAAAAAGAGTTTATACAGGCAATCAACGATATTACTACAGCTAAATTATTTACCCAATTGAAATCAAAAAGACAACGAAGAAAGAAAAGTTCTAGCTTTAAAGTTATGACAAAATGATGCAGTAATGATCCGCCATAACAAAAAGCCTTCCTTAGATTGAAAGGCTTTTTCTCTTCTTTATATTGACGTACTAGCATCACAACTCTTTATATATAGTTTGCAGGTACTTAATTTCTTTTTCAAGACCACTGTTCAAATCAACAGTCGGTTGGTAATTTAGGAACATTTCAGCTTTTGAAATATCGGCCCACGTATGCTTTGGCTCACCGATTGCCTTCGATACAAATTTTAAGTTCGCTTTCTCATTTACTAGATTCTCTAGTAAATGAATAACATCTAGTACAGATGCCCGTTCTTTCCCACCAATATTAATCGTTTCTCCTACAACACCTTTGGCATGTATAACAGAAGCTGTGGCAACAGCACAGTCACGTATATACGTAAAATCACGCGTTTGTTGTCCATCACCATAAATATAAATTGGTTTCCTCTCAATGATACTTTTAATGAATTTATGAAAGGCCATATCACTACGTTGCCTTGGGCCATAGACGGTAAAATACCTTAGTATAACAGTTGGAACCCCAAAACTTTGTCGATACACATGACATAAATATTCCCCTGTCAATTTAGTAATTCCGTATGGTGATAGCGGTTCTGCTGTAGCATCTTCCGTAACCTTTCCTGTCTTTTCACCGTAAACGGAAGATGTTGATGAATAAATAAATTTCTTCAAAGGAAAGTGTTTGCTTGCTTCTAACAGTCGTTGCGTCACCTCTATATTGTTTTCAACATAACTTTGAAACTCTGGTCCCCAACTCGAACGTACACCAGGTATTCCAGCTAAATGATAAACATAATCAATCCCTTGTAGGTGTGCTCCCCATTCGATATCTAATAGATTTTCTTCAAAAAATGTAAAACGAGGATGAGTTAAAAGCGATTGTACATTTTGTCTTGTAATCTGTTTTGA
Source organism: Halalkalibacter lacteus (assembly GCF_036663595.1). Taxonomy (NCBI): domain Bacteria; kingdom Bacillati; phylum Bacillota; class Bacilli; order Caryophanales; family Bacillaceae; genus Halalkalibacter; species Halalkalibacter lacteus. Next base: position 72,249 of record NZ_JAWRVL010000011.1, on the reverse strand, counting down.
TGTAGGACCGATGAAGGCATCAATTCCAACCACCTTTATTTTAGGATCCTCTAATAAAACCTCACAAAGACTTGAACCTATAAAGCCAGCAGCCCCCGTTACAAGAATATTCATGGTCTCGCCACCCCAATATACTTCAACCCATTTCTTTTCAACGTATAGGGTTGAATGCAATTTCGACAGTCTACTAGTATATTCCCTTTCATTTTCTCCTTTACGATAGCCCAATCTGCTTCAATAAATTGGCGCCACTCTGTTGCCACTATAAGCAAATCAGCTTGTTGGATCGATTCATACATATCTTTGTATGCCGTTGTATTTTTCACTTTAGGAAAAACGACAGGGTCAAATACATGAATGTTGCACCCTTCCTCTGTAAGTCTCTCAATTAACTTTAACGCTTGAGAATGTCGAGTGTCGTCTGTATTAGGTTTAAAGGAAGCTCCCCAAACCGTTATTTTCATGTTTCGATATGCTGGTATTTCTTTTTCGATTTTAGCAAGATAGTCGTCTATTAAGCTATTATTGATCATCTGAGCGGCTTGTAAGAGATGTGGTGTCACATTCTTTTTCATTGATTGATGCTCTAATGCAGCAAGATCTTTTGGAAAACATGAACCTCCATACCCTAATCCTGCTTGTAGGAAATGATGTCCAATTCTCGGGTCCATTCCTATTCCTAAAGCTACATCGGTAATATCAACGTTGTATGCATCGCTAATTTTAGCCAATTCATTGATAAAGGAAATCTTGACCGCTAAAAAAGCATTGGATGCATATTTAATCATCTCTGCGCCGGTTAAATTGGTAATAATATAGGGAGCATCTATGAAATGATACAATTTTTGAAGTGTTTGTATAGCAGTATGATTTCTTACCCCTATGACGACTTTATCCGGATGGAGCATGTCGGAAATAGCAGTTCCTTCACGCAGAAATTCAGGATTAGAAACGACATCAAAGTTTGTTTGGGGAACACCTTTTTCAATTAGCTTTAGATGTAAATCTTCATTCGTTCCAAGAGGGACAGTGCTTTTGGTGATGATAATCTTATACGTATCTATAAGAGGAGATAACTCATTTATAACTTCATCAAAGAAACGGAGATTAGCTGTTCCATCTGAGTTTTGAGGGGTTCCAACAGCAATAAAAATAATCAAGCTCTTTCTAACTGCTTTAGCTAAATCATCAGTAAAATCAAGATTTCCTGCTTCTATACTAGATACAAGCATCTTTTCTAACCCTGGTTCGTAAATAGGAAGTTCTCCTTTTTTTAACATCTCCACCTTTTCTTTTTGTTTCTCCACACACGAAACTCGATGTCCATAATTTGCTAATACTGTTGAGGTTGTCAAACCAACATATCCTGCTCCAATTACACATACATCCATAACGTCGACTCCTCTTCAACAAAAATTAAATTGAATTTCTATATCTTATTAATAAAGAGTTTGATTAGTGAGCTTTTAGGCTGTAAAAAAGATAAATTAAAGATTCGTCTATTCGTTTTGACCTATTCCCTTGTAGCTTTTTTCCTTTGGACAACTTCCTTTTCTTTTCATGACCGAATAATATATCGCGAATATGTATATTGGACCAGTTTAGTAAAGCTTGGCGGCTGGCGGTGGACTGGCTTATTCTTTCACTTTTTCTTTTTCATCTTTTTACTAATGGAAAGATCGAATAAGAATGATACAGTGGCAATTACGTTGATACACTCTATTAAGGGGGGAAACTACTTGAAAATTAAAAAGGCTATCATCCCGGCTGCTGGCTACGGTACTAGAAGCCTCCCAATCACAAAAGTTATACCAAAAGAAATGTTCCCGATAAATGGAAAACCAGCTATCGATTACATTGTTCGAGAAGCGATTACATCAGGAATTACAGAAATATTAATTGTTGTTTCTAGAAACAAAAATATGATCATAGATTACTTTGACCGCTCACTTGAGCTAGAAAACTTTTTAAAACAAAACAATAAACAGCACTTATTAAATAAATTATCTATACCTAACATTCACATTCAATTTGTTCGCCAACCTATCGCTCGAGGACTTGGTGATGCAATCCGTTTAGGCAAACCTTTTGTAAATGATGAACCTTTCGCTGTTTTACTTCCTGACGATATCTTTATTGAAAAGGAATCTAGTTTACAAAAGCTCATTCATGTCTATCACAAGGTTAATTCAAATGTAATTGGAGTGAAAAAGGTAGAAGATGATTTATTAAAAAATTACGGGGTCATAGATGGCAAACAAGTGAGTCATCAATTGCACGAGATTACCAATCTCATTGAAAAACCGCAAGTATCACCGCCTTCAAACTTAGCTGTCGCTGGACGTTATGTTCTGCATCCGGATATCTTCACGTACTTACAGCGAGTGAAACCAGGTAGTGGAGGCGAACTTCAATTAACCGATGCCCTTAAAGACATGCTAAAAGACAAGAAATGTTACGGTCAAGAATTAGTAGGAGATCGCTATGATATCGGATCGGAGAAAGAGTACTTTGAATTATTAAAAAGATTGCACTATGAACAATTATAAAACCTGAAAGTAAAAAAGATACTTTCCTCGGTTAGAACCAACAATCGGGGGATTCAAAAAAAATTGATAAATATTCCCGCTCTTAATTTCCTAATGGAAATTTGAAGTGGGGGTACTCTCAGCAACTATGATAGAAAATACAAAAGAGCACCTTTACAGTTATAAAAGGTACTCTTCTCCTTCAAAAAAACTATTAGCTATCGTACCTACAATTAAGTGAATGCGCGGCTACTGAAAAAGGTAAAAAACAACCTTCAAAAGATACTCGAGGAAGCGGCAATGGCTACGCACGTTGCTTAAAGTGCTTCCTTTTTAGAATTTTCTAACCGGTGTTCCTCCCGCTTGACGACCAGCTCGACCTATTGTAAAACTGGTAACCAACTTCATGTTAATTGCAGTCTCATTATCTTCTGAGATGTACCAGTCTGAATGTGTTAATTGATCAAACACCTGCTCTTTACTTTCACCTGTTACCTCAAATGTTCCTGTATTACTTTTTTCAAATACAAATCTCACTTTAAACTTTTCCATGTTTATCACCTCCACCTTTCCATGTCCATATAAGACAGCTTATGTGGGAAGTGAGATTTAATTCCATTCGCATAATCCACTTACAACTTATGAGCATACCACCATTCTCTAGTTACACCCATTTGAATCACAATTTAGTTGATTACTTTTTCTTCTAATTTATCATTCAAAACCCGAAAACAAGCCCCTAAAAAACCATTATCTATTATCAATCGTCTCCGGATATAAGTCATGATTCATCATACGGTACTCGGCCATTTTTTCGTACTTTGTTCCAGGCTTCCCGTAGTTTGTGTATGGATCAATACTAATGCCACCGCGAGGGGTAAATTTGCCCCAGACTTCAATGTAGCGTGGGTCCATTAATTCAATTAAATCGTTCATGATGATGTTCATGCAGTCCTCGTGGAAATCGCCATGATTACGAAAGCTAAATAAATAAAGCTTTAAAGCCTTACTTTCAACCATTTTCACATCTGGTATATAGCTGATGTAAATCGTTGCAAAGTCTGGCTGATTGGTCATCGGACAAAGCGATGTAAATTCTGGGCAATTAAATTTGACAAAATAATCACGATTTTGATGCTTATTTTCAAATACTTCTAAAACAGAAGGATTATAAGAGAAATCATATTGCGTACCTTGATTTCCTAGTAGTGTAACTCCTTCTAACTCTTCTTTTTTTCTTCCACTCATCTTTCCATCTCCTTACTTACACACCACGTTGGTTTCCCCATATGAGAGTATGCAATTGTGGCAATACCCTGGCATCATTCATAGTAATAGACTGAGTTGCTTTTCCAATCAACCATTCATAGCGTTGTAATAATGTTGATAGTAACGCTCTATCATCTGAAGAGCTAACGTCCTCATTGCCGATTTGCAAATAAAACGGGACATGCGAATATCTCTTATGAATCAATTCCGCGAATAAAAAGTCATCATCATCAAATACAACGGCTTTTAAGCTAACATTGCGATCTTCTAGTTGCTCCATAAAGTGATCGAGCTTTTCAATATCTGTTTCCATCTTTGAACTAGGAGGTTTAGGTGAAATCGTGATATTGTCAATTTTCTTTACCCATTCCTGCCAAATGGATCCTTGTGTTTCGACAGCGACTTTCCAGCCTTGGTCATGACAAAGGTCAACAAGCTTATCAATTCCTTTATGAATAGCAGGGTTCCCCCCTGAAATGGTTACATGTGAGAACGTTTCGCCGCCAATCTTCTTTAATTGATCAACGATTTCAGTTGCTTCTATTAGTTCACTTCGAACAGATCCATCCCATGTAAAGCGAGAGTCACACCAAGAACAGGAGTAATCACATCCTCCTGTTCGGACAAACATTGTTTTTTGACCAATAACCATTCCCTCTCCTTGGATGGTTGGTCCAAACACTTCTATTACCGGAATCTTCATGCTAATTCCTCCGGTTTTGGACGATAAACAACATAGCTTGTTGGAGTTTCTCGAACAACAACTTGCAAACAATTTGGCTTATTTCCTTGAATTTGAAGCTCAGCTTGAATTGATTTCCAAATTTGTTCTGCCACTCTCTCTGTTGTAGGAAATATGTCTTGATATTCTGAGTGATCGTTTAAGACAGTATGATCATAACGTCTATGAACAATGTCCTTAATTCGTTTAAAATTAATGAGAAACCCTAAATCATCAAGAGTATCTCCAGCTATCGTAATATTAATAAAATACGTATGCCCGTGCATGTTCTTACATTGGCCTGCTGCGTCATCTGGAATATAGTGAGCAGCTGCTAGGTGCATATCTTTATTCAACTCATATCGATACGAGTGTTGTACTTGTGGATAAAACTGTTGCATCATCAGTTTACACCTCCCTGCTTCTCTTCAATGTAGCTTTCTAATCCTTTTCTTCTCAATTCACAAGCTGGACATTCTCCGCAACCATTCCCACGTACACCTTGATAGCATGTTAGTGTTTTCTCCTTTACAAAATCAAGAGCATCTAGTTGATCGGCTAATTTCCATGTCTCCGCTTTATTTAACCACATTAACGGTGTATGAATAACAAACTGCTCATCCATTGCTAAATTTAATGTGACATTTAATGATTTCACAAAACTATCACGACAATCAGGATATCCGCTGAAATCTGTTTCACAGACACCCGTAATAATATGGCGTGCACCAATTGCTTGTGCATATACAGCGGCAAACGATAAAAATAAGTGATTGCGTCCAGGTACGAACGTGGAAGGTAATTCCCCGTTCTCCCCAGCTTTCACTTCAATATCACTTCTTGTAAGCGCATTTGCTGATAGTTGATTAATAAGTTTCATATCTAACACGTGAAAAGATACACCTAATTCTTGTGCAATTTCACGAGCACATTCAATTTCATCATGATGACGTTGCCCATAATCAAAAGTGACCGTTGCCACTTCTTCAAATCGTTCAAGCGCCCATAATAGGCATGTCGTACTATCCTGACCACCACTAAATACGACTACCGCCTTTTCATTTCTCATGTCTCATTTCTCCTTTTTATATAAGTCAAGTTGTCCTATTTATATAGAGGCAACGCAAACTTTTTATTGAAGAAAGAGCATTCGATAACTCCAAACGGGTATATTTGTTCTTTCCTTCCACTCATAATGTTCCTTTTTAAAGGGGACGTTATGAGGAGACAGTTAGGAATCTATTCATCCTAATCGAACTAAAATATTGTCAACACGACAAGAAAACTGTACTCAAAAATGTACAGTTACTACCTTAGTTTTTTATAGAGGGAGTTTGCGAACCTCTTTTCTAATCCAATCATTATAATAGCATAAAGCCTTTCAATTCGCTATCTTTTCTTACCTCCCTCCCTTTTCGAAAGTACTTTCTTCCGTTTTCACATCAACTATGGATGGAATTATTTTCAAACTTCCTGATCTTTTGGTAAAATAAGATGATTACCTAATTTATACATAAGAAATGAGGAATGAATTCATGTCAACTTTTCAAGAAAACGTAGAAAAATACGCAGACCTAGCTGTTAAAGTTGGTGTAAATATTCAAAAAGGGCAAACACTTGTGGTACGTACACCCATTAATGCAGCGGAGTTTGTTCGCTCTGTAGCAAAAAAAGCATACGAGGCTGGCGCGAAAAATGTTCATGTTGAATGGAGCGACGAAGAGATAACGAAAACAAAGTATGAGCTAGCACCCGATGAAGCATTTCATGAGTTTCCAGAATGGGTAGCAAAAGGATATGAAGAAATGGCTGAGAACGGGGCAGCTTTCTTAAGCATTACTGGCTCAAATCCAGACCTTCTTAAAGACGCTGACCCTGAGCGCGTTTCAAATGCAAACAAAGCAAGTGGAAAAGCGATGCAAGGATTCCGTTCTTATATTATGTCAGACAAAATTAGCTGGTCGATTGTTGCGGTTCCATCTGAAGGCTGGGCTCGAAAGGTTTTCCCTGAAGACTCAGAAGAAAAAGCAGTTGAAAAGCTGTGGGATGCCATTTTTGCTGCCACTCGTATTAATCAAGCTGATCCAGTTGCTGCATGGCAAGAGCATCTTTCCATCCTTGATGATAAAATGAATGCTTTAAACGACAAGCATTACCATGCCCTACATTATACATCTGAGGGGACTGACTTAGTCATTGAATTACCAGAAACTCATTTATGGGTGAGCGGTGGCAGTATTAACAAAGACGGTGTGGCTTTCGTTGCAAACATGCCAACAGAAGAAGTGTTTACTTCGGCAAAGAAAACAGGTGTTAATGGAACGGTTTCAAGTACAAAGCCACTTAACTATGGCGGAACGCTGATCAATAATTTCTCCCTTACTTTTAAAGACGGGAAAGTAATCGACTTTAAAGCCGAAGAAGGATACGAAACATTAAAACGTTTATTAGATACAGACGCTGGAGCACGTTTTATCGGTGAAGTAGCACTTGTCCCGCACAAGTCTCCTATTTCTGATACGAATATCCTTTTTTATAACACCTTATTTGACGAAAACGCCTCAAACCACCTTGCAATTGGTTCCGCCTACGCATTCTGCATTGAAGGCGGAAAAGACATGGACAAAGAAGAGCTCGAGAAAAACGGCTTAAACACAAGCCTTACTCATGTCGACTTTATGATTGGTTCAGCGGATATGAACATTGATGGAGTTTACGAAGATGGGAAACGTGAACCGATCTTCCGTGAGGGGAACTGGGCGTTTTAAGGATCTTGTAAAAACGTAATATTTATACTAGCTACATCTTATCTATTATAAGGTGTAGCTTATTTTTTGATATTGTACAACCAATCCTCCTGTATTCTTCACGATACTAACTAGTCGCGTGGGCTTATCCAGAGATAATCCAATATTCCCCAATTGAAAAATTAAGCATCGCAGTGATTCTAGAGTTAAATTTCCTCACATAAGATTTATTGAGGTGATTAAAATGAATCACGATATTAACTTAGGTCCAACAACATCTAATGACATGAATGGTTACTGTAATCACGACCTTTTTAACCGTATCGCCGCTCGCTATTCTGATTTAGTAAATGCGCCTGTTGAAGCTCAATTGACCACAAGATTATTCCGTGACACAGAAGACACAATCTTATACAATTGCGAAAATGACCTAATTGAACTGGAGCTACAATTTGATTATGAGGAATATGACAAACTTACAAACAAAGACATACCTACCATTTATATCTGCTGGTTTTCGGTTAAGCAAAAAAGCCAAGGTTTGGGTACAAAAGCAATAACTATCCTCATTGAAGAATTACAACTCTCCTCCTTTAAAAAGATAAGAATAAGTGCCAGACATAACTCATTTGAATTTTGGACTAAACTCGGATTCAAGCAAACATATCCAAATTCCTATCACGAGATGTATCTTTTTTTATAGCGTTTGTTCTAAGGTCATTCTTACTTCCTTTTTCAGAAAGCTCTGAGTCGTATTTTCAGAGCTTCCTGAAACAAATGAACTCATCATTTTCTACTCCAAAAAGCGATCTTCACCTTTTCGAACTATCCTTGAACGAAGCCACTTCCATTAGTAGCTCGAATCATCGCTGTGGCAGATGCATTTGACGCGATAACATCAAAACGTATTTATCGAAAAGAGTTAGATTGGAAGTCAATCGTAAAAGAACTTAAACAAAAAACAATTCAAGTGAAAGAGGTGGCTCAGGACTTAAAAATACACGAGTAAACACGACACCTGTTGCCAATAGAACTAACAAGCATTTAGGTTTGTTAAAATAACCAATCCCTAAAAAGATGACTGTTAAAATATAGAGAAATAAATTTGTTAATATAAATCCATTTACAACTACTGCAATCAACCAAAGACGTCACCTTCAATTGGTATAACATTACTCAGGACTGCTATTATTATGTTTAGCTTGTACTAACTTGTTTTTCTTTACGATTGAAATTATCTTGCAAGAAGTTCTCACTTGTTGGGAACAATACAAATAGGAGGGATAATATATGACAGATCCATACTTATGTCCAAATTGTAAAACAAATCGCTCTCGCTTTAACTTAATTCAACAAGTTGTCACTCCAGTTAAAATGGATGCAAAAAGTGGCGATATTATTGAACAATATGAAAACAACAACGCCGGACCTCTTCATATGCCTTATCGTGGACCAGAAATTCGAGTTCAATGCGCAACTTGTGGTCTAATTGAAGAGGAGAGAATGTTTGTGAAAAGAGCCCAACAACAACAACAATAGGAGCCCATTAATTGGCTCCTATTTATTATTCTCAAATATAGATATAGCTTGCTTCCCCAATAGAAAACTCCCAATCGCATAAGCCTCTGCTTGGTCGCGTATTTGCATAGATCTAGTTGTCGATCCATTGTAAACTTGTAAATTATACGGTTGATAAGCTGGTTCTTCATCAAAAGATGCACGAAGAAATCTAGCTGATTGGTCAAGACCGTGATTTCCACGATACATCACCTCATAAAACGAGATAAACCCATGCATAACACCATTATATCGGATAGTCTCAACTGGAACACCATGTTCTGCAAGTCGTCTAGCATAAGCTTCTCCTTCATCTCTTAGTGGATCAAACTCAGCTGTAATCACAATAGCTGGAGGTAATTTATACAAATTTTCCGCTTCGAGCGGCGACGTATACTCGTGAATCCATAGATCCTCATCCGGAGTATAAGTGTCACGTGCACGCATCATTACACCACGTGACAACAAATAATAGCCACTATCGTACTTCATTCTCGAATCGAATTCAATATCTTGAAATGTAGTAAGTGGATAAAGAAGTGCCTGTGCTTTAATATCTGGACCTTCTCGATCTCTTGCCATTAAAGTCACGACCGTTGCGATATTACCGCCTGCACTATCGCCAGCAACTGCGATATTTTCTTTATCTCCACCGATTTCTTCGGCCTGATCATACGCCCAAAGAAGAGCGTCGTAGCCATCTTCAATTGCTGCTGGGAATGGATGTTTAGGTGCAACTCGATACGCTACTGCAATGACAATGCTATTTGTTCTAGAAGCTAATGAACGAACAATATTATCGTGAGTATGAATGCTACCATATCCCTCCATAAACGCTCCACCATGATAATAAAGAATGATTGGGTATGGTCCCTTTCCGATTGGTCGGTACATTTTCCCTTCAATACTTGTTCCATCAGCAACAGGGATTTCAATCATTTCATTTGTAAAGCTTGGTGCACCATTATTTGCAAAAAATTTAGGTCTCTTCATATCTGGTGTAACAAGATTATTATGAACAGCATGTAGTAGAACTGCTGTTTTGGGTGGAACTTTTCCTGCTTCTGTATGTGCCCAATAATGGACAGAAAGAATTACGATAAGTGAACTTACTATAAACCCAAGTGACGCAACCATCATCCAAATGCTTACCTTCTCGAATACTATTTTCATTGCGCCACCCCCTAAATAGTCAGATTATTTCATTTCTTTTATTATATCAGAAAAAGTTTAGATGAGTAAGAGATTATTCTGTTATTTTATATATTTTTACATATTATTTTGTATATTTACCATATTGTATATTATCTACTAATTCTTTATTGCTTCTAAAGGATTGCCTGCCATCCTTTAGAAGCAATGTATATTCCCCAAAATATAAGACCCTTGCATCATTTTTCATTAGTTCTTATCCTCTTCCTATCCTATTGAGTTTATAAATCTTGTCTGCTTAATTTCTCCAGTTTGCTTCAATGAATTCATTTCAACTCGATTTTTTCGATTAAGGTTAATTCATCAAGGCTTTTAATGAGAGTAGTTTTTCGTACGGAAATGGTAGCGTCGCGTATTGAATTTGAACCACTTTATAATATCCGCTTTCTCCAGCCTTTCCTTGCGTGTATTATTATAGGTTATAGCCCAGACATCGTAACGACTTTCGCATAGGATAACAGTAGATTTTCAAATAAAGGAGGACCATCCTCGACACCGTTCTAATAAGAAAAAGGACTCCACGATGGAGTCCTTTTAATTTTGTTCCTCATAAACAAATTCAATCTCTTCATTCTTTCGACTGTATTTCACTTTTAGATCAAGCCCTTTAAAATACCAAAGATCTTCTTCTTCTATAAAAAAGGTAATTCCATCTACCACTTCTTGTGAACCGATAATCGAAGGTTGTTCTTGGCTAACCCCTAATGAAAAGCCACTTTGAATGGACCCACATCCACCATACCTAGCGAAAAAGCGAATGTATTCTCCTTCTTCTTTTATATCCAATTCATCTTTAAACCACTGCAAAGCAGGTTTCGTTATTTGTATATTCACTACATGTCACTCCCTATCTATCGAACAAGCTTGCTTGACTACTATCATAACAATTTATACAATCTGTTGTCTATGAAAGAACACTTTAAGTCCATGCTCCTCCCAAAAAATGTTTCTCTTTGGCAACATTTTTAAAATGATGCATATTATATAGAAAAGAAAAGGAGAGGATTAAGTTGAGTATAACAAAAAGAACGATGTATTATGCTCATCTCTTTGAAAAGATGGGATTATTAACAGAACAACAAAAAGATGAATTAGTTAAATCGCTGTCCACCACTTCTAAAAATAATCAATGAAAAAGGAACATTAAATAAAACAATGGCTTATGTTTTTACCTGCTGCGAGTGACTACTCATAGCAGGCTATAAGCATTTTGACCGCACAACAATTGTAGAGTCCTGTGTTTACTCACTTCATTCACATGACAATCTTATCAATTGTTAATTGTTTCGACAAGTTGAACGATTTCAGGCTTACTAATTTGAGCATCTGCCCCCCACCTTTTCTCCTTTATGAAATAATCATTTGTGATAAGCGACAAGAAAATAATGATAGGCAATTGCACTCGACTTTCATTCTGTTATGAGATCCTTTTATTCAAAAAAGATGACCGAATGAAGATCCTCCTCTATTAAAGAAGCGGTCTACATGTCAGTCATCTTTTCAGCTGTTCATTTAGATGTGAGTTGTTATTTCACTATCGGCACGTAAAGTCTCAATTAGTTTACCTACTTGTTCTTGCTCTTGTTCCATTTGCATTTGATACTCCAATTGCTCTCTATAATCTTCAAAAGAAGGAATCTCTGGAGTTTCTTTCCCTTCCCCTTCTGCTTCTACCATTTCTACTAATTCATCATAAGCAGCTTGGAGATCTTCCTCAGAAATATCAGATACTTCTATGTTCTGGTCTAGATACTTTTCACTCTTGACCGTTTCTGCAACATCAGCTCGAAGTTCGTCCGTTGAAACTCCTTGCTCATCTAATAACTCTTGAAGCTGCTCTTCCGATTCAAGACCTATTTGAGCAATTAGCTCTGTGATTCCCTTGTCAATTTCTTCTTCAGTCGCTTCGACGCCCTCTTCATTCGCAGCTTGGGTAATGAGAGTTGAATTAATAATTCGATCGAGTAATTGTTCTTTCATTACTTCTAATTCAGCTAAACCTTCTTCGCTCTCAATATCTATACCTTGCATTTGAAGCTGCATAGCTCCCTGTTCAAGGTTGCCCACATAAATCTCTTTGTTAATATCTTCACCATTAACAGTAGCAATCACATCCGGAATACTTTCTGTATCAATATCAGGACCCATCTCCTGCTCTACGTTTTCTGATTCTTCAGGTGCAGCCACCTCTTCTTCAGCTTTGTCATCTCCACCACAAGCAACTAGTCCAAAGGCAAGTGTGCATACCCCAATACCCATAAATAATTTCTTTTTCATAATCAATACCCCTTTCTTATCTCGAAAACCTTTGGTTATTGTAACACAAAAATAATCTTAATTCAGCGAAGATAATTCCTCTTTCCTATTGCATTACGTGTTGGAAGGATCAATTATGAGAACTTATGAAAAATACCAGTCCGCCCTCTCTTGATATAACAAGGGTGTTTCACGTCACCTTCCTTGCATTTCAAAAAACTATGTAAAAACCAGCTTTACCAATCATTGATAAAGCTCCTCGCTCACAACCTAAAGAAAACAAACGATGACTGCCATCTCGACTCGACGCACTTGTGTTATGTCTTATATACAGAGATGAGGGTGACTGCAATGAGCCACCCTCACTTTTTAGCAACAGTCCTCCCCCCCGCCGAGCATAACAAGACCTGCTCCATTTTCTGACTCTTGATAATCGAGAGTCAGATCGGCAACTTGTGATACGATATCTTTTTCTATCGCCACATTTATCCCATTAATCATTTCTTGTTGATCAGATTCCGCTGGCTCATCCAGAGCTAGCCCTAATTTAGGACCACCTCAACCCATGCCTGCAAACACAACACGAACTGTACTTAAGCTATGTTCTGCCATCATTTCCTCAAGAAACGTTCTTGCACGATCTGTAATCTTCATCTTCGTTCACCTCGTTCCTCACTCATTATTATACTAGAATTGCACCAAAAATTCATGTAAGCCGTCCTACTAATTTCTCGAAATTTCCTCTTAAAAACCTTTTTACTTGAGTAGCCGAATAGTATTTTTCTAATTCTTCTACTAAATAATGATACTCACCGCAATGGCGTAAACGAACGACATACTTTGAAATCCCATCAAAATCAGAACCAAAGCCTAAATGGTGTTCAGCTCCAAGACTACACATATGATCGAGGTGATTAAGAATATCCTTGATTGTTGCTCGGTCCTTTGTCGTCAAGAAATATGGACAAAAAACAAGACCTATATAGCCTTTCTTATTCACTAACGCTTGTATTTGATCATCATATAAATTTCTAGGATGGTCGCATAGATGGCGCGCATTAGAATGTGAAGCAATCGGATAATTCGCCAATTCCATTACATCCCAAAAACCATTGATACTAAGATGTGAAACATCAGTCAAAACGTTATGTTTATTGTTCAAACGTACGAGATCCTTACCAAAGATAGTAAGCCCTGCCCCACGTGGTTCACCAACACCATCTGCGCAAAGATTCGCTTGATTCCAAGTTAATCCAACAGAAATGACGCCTAATTGATGTAAAATTGAGAGTTTCGTAAGATCATCACCAATAGCATCTACCCCTTCTAAAGTCAATACTGCTCCAATTTCGCCTTCTTTTAACTCGTTTATATCTGACCATTTTTTGATATGACGAAACTTCGTACTAGAACCTAGGACTTTTTCATGAAAGATCTCAATTTGTTCCAACACAATTTGAAACTTTTGATTTTGTTTAATAAATGGCTCTATGAAAATGGCAAACAACTGAACTTTGATGTTTCCAGCTTGTATACGTTCTAAATTCACATCAATATTGGGCGAATTGCTATAACTGCACTTTGGGTGTGCCCACAGCTTTAATAGTGCATCACAATGAGAATCAATAACTCCTACTCCCAACTGTAACCCTCCTCATAATTATGTGTGTTCGTTTGCACCATAAAGATTTACCATTCATACATATATAGTAATAATTGATCTAAGAAGGGGTGACATCAAATGTCAGATCAGCAACCTTGGTCGAAAAAAATCCCCCAAGGCTACCAAGACATTTTAAAATCAATAGATAGTTTTTTCCAACACACTTATGAACAAATACAAGACAATCCTTTGTTCCTTGCTCCAATTCCTATAAATGTATTTCAGGAGCATCAATCGCTTATCATTGAAGCCGAACTTCCGGGAACTGATAAAAAGCAAATAAAACTTGATATTCTTCGTCAGTCAATCTGCATACAAGTTACGCAAGATGAACGATCTGAATATAAAGATGATAAACAAGGAATACATGAACGCCACAATCGCACACAAGTTAGACAACGAGTCATCCCAGTTCCTTTTTTAATTCAAGAACAAGATGTAAAAGCAACTTACAAAAATGGCTTGCTCAGAATTTCGATTCCAAATAACCGCAAGCAAATTCCAATTGATTAAGGAGGTTAATTAGGAATGTTTCAACCTAATCAAAATCAAAGAAGGCAAATGATGCCACACTCTCGCCAATTCCACAATCAACAACACTTTCAACACCATCCATATTCTCATCAGCCCATGCATATGAATGGATTCATGCAAAAACAACCTCATTCTCAACAGATGCAGCACAATCCATTTTTCCATAACCCTCAAATGGGGATGGGAAAACAACAAGTTGGGTATAAACCAAGTAAGGTGGCATTTTTAAAATCAGCATTCATGAATGAAAGTGGTAGTTTTGACGTAACTAAAACGGTGAACACTTTTGACCAAGTGGTGAAGACGGTAAACCAAGTTTCTCCAATCGTGAAACAAGTTAGTAGTCTCTTTATGAAAAAATAAGGGTCTGACCCCTCATGCACAGTATTTGGCAATTTAAGAAAATTTCTTACCAGAATAATGCGCTATCGTTGGTATCAGATCCCTTTTGAGATCTCCTCGTATCAATCATTTTTTACATTAATGCACAAGACACTCTAATTGGTTTAGTAAACCAATTAGAGTGTCTTCAATTGCAAAGCATACGCAAGTGTTTGATTAGCATTTATCATTTTTAATCCTTGTGAAGGAACAAAATCAATTTTAACAAATGCACCAATTTCTTCACTCGCTTTTTCATCATAAATAAATAGAAAGTTGTCTATTTGAACATGTGAATCATCTTGCCTCGGCTCATCCAGAGCGAGGTCATACGCCACCATTGTACTTCATTCAAACGTGTCGTATGCTCTGACCCGAATTGCTTTTTGGGTTAGATCTAAATTGGTAAAATAATCTTTCACACGTTCTGTTAAGATAATATCCATTAATTCTCGACCCCCTAATATAAATTTAATATAAGAATACCTAACCGTCATCTACTTACACTTCAGGCCTGCTCTTTTGAAAAAAAAGTAGCCCTACTGTACCCAAAAGTGCACTTCCACCAATAATGAAGTAAAGAGTTGAGATAGATGTTAGTTCGATAATATATCCACCAAAAAGTGATCCTATTATACCAGCAACCCCAAAAATGACTGTAATAAATAGGACATGACCTGTAGCTTGCAAATGTTCAGGTGTCAACTTGTTAACAATTTGAAAGGCAGCTATATAAAAAACTCCAAATGTTAGTCCATGTGATATCTGTATTGGTAAGATGAACCACGGACTCCAGGCAAATCCCATCAGAATCCAACGACATACATAAAAGACTCCTGCTAAGATGACAAACGAGAGTGGTGACCATTTTTTATACCAGTAAGTAGTCGTTGCAAACACTAATGCTTCAGCGGTTACTCCGATGAACCATGCCCAGCCAATCATCGCTTCTACTCCACCTAACTCCACGATATACAGCCCGAGATAAATATCGTTTGTCCGATGCGCTATGGAAATAAAGATGACAAATAACAGAAATAACATAAGTGATGAATTGGTTGTTAATTTCAACGCATCTAACACAGTCACAGGTTTGTTCGCACCTGGAACATCTTTAATGGAAAAAGCCACTACTAAGCCAATCAATGCCATTAAAAGCATTGGGTACAAAATCTTCTCTACACCAATCCATGTTAACACATAACCAACGACAAGCGAAGTAATAGCAAACCCTAATGAACCCCATAACCGAATTCTTCCAAAGTTCACTTTCTGTTGGACAGATGTTTTTTGCGCGAGCGAATCACCTAATGCTGTAGTAGGTGATACAAAAAAGAACAAAATAAACATCATGACGAGATAACCTATGTATGAATTGACAAACATAAAGGTTAGCGCTGTTAAACACACTCCAACAATAGCAAGTAAAATCATTTTTTTAATACTTTTGTATTTGTCACTTAAATATCCCCACATTGGCTGTGCAATAATTGACGCACCTGGACCAATAGCCATTAATAAACCTACCTGAGCCCCCGTAAGTCCTTGAGATTTGAAGAAGACAGGAAAATATCCGTTTATAATCGTTATCGTTGAATGAGCAAAAAATAAATAAGCCATTAAACGATAGATAGAGCGATTAGCCATACATACCCCCTATTCTGCTTTCTTGTGGTTCTTTGCCTTTTTATCATAACTGCAGTAAGGAAGGTCTGGGCTTTTTGAAGACTAGCATTCCTCTGCTATGTCTCTCCATCAAGACCAGACCTTTTTATTATATTCGCTTGTTTTTTAACAATAGTTACAGCGCTTCCGCTCATGCTACGAGTATGTACTAAAAGGGGAAATACACCCCTGCTTCGAAGCGGCAATGGCTTCTCTCGCTGCGCGCCCATTAGGAGAAACCCACTCCTAATGGGCTTAACACATTGCAGCGGTTCCGCTCATGCTACGAGTATGTACCAAAAGGGGAAATACACCCCTTTTGGTACATACTCTATAATAATCCTTCTTGTTCAAATAAATAGTCATATGGAATATCGAGAAACAAAAATAAATGATCAGATATTGGATACGAATACGTACGAATCCGCTCATCACGTTCAATATCGGTATATAAATCTGATAAAAATCCTCTTTTTTCAATATTCATTCGGACAATATTTTCAAGAAAATAAGGACGCCAGCTCCAGTTTTTGAATCGACCTTCTTCAATTAACACCCATTTTTTCTCTGTGTTTTTTTCTGCATTGGATGATTGTTGAAATCCTTCTTCATCACAAACATATACCCGAAACGCATACTTATCGCAGTCTTGGGCTACTTTTAAGATTAATTCATCATATGTATCTTCTGGTTTGATCATTTTCAACGTTTGTTTCAGCTGCAGCGTCAATTCATTTGACAATGAAAACTGTGACTCTACCTTCTTACGTTCATAATTAATAAAGTATTGAAATTCTTTTTGCATTTTCTTTTTGCAACAGTAGGGCTCGACAAATGTATGAGAAGGTGAGTGCAAATAAAATCCTTGATAATATCTGCCCCCATTTCTCCACGCATAATTTAATTGGTTGAAATTCGAAACCCCTTCAAAAAGCAACGTAGCTCCGATTTTTCTCGAGAGCATCGATAACGGTTGATGGACTTCTGAGAATAAATGCGGGAGGTCATCATCTTCCATGAATTTAACATCAACTTTTATAATATTCGGCTTTAGCATTGCAACAAGATTAAGGTTACTGCCGTTATGGCCAACACCATCAAGTGCAACTCTAAACCCAAAACTTTGAACGTAGTAAAAAAAATGTTTATTATCATAAAAATGTTCAGCCACATCGTCTTCTTTTAATTCCAGAACGATTTGTTCGATATTAAGACCTTTCTTTTTATAATGCTCAATCCTTTGTAAAAACGTTTCTCCATTGTCCTTAAGTAAGAGAGAGGCATCATAGTTAAAAAAGAGAATAGTAGATTGATCAGTTTCCATATATGCATCGAGCGCAAGTTTCTGAATATGATCATCTAACTCTATTCTATATTCATCGGGAATACTTTTATCTTGAAAAAACGATCCGAGGCTCATTACTCCATCGTCGGTCTGCATTCGCGCGAGCACTTCATATCCAACAACAAGCTGTTTATCAGCACTAAATATCGGTTGATAAAAAGGAATGACATTATCCTTATTCATCATGACATCTAAAGGGTCCATCGTTCCACCTCCACTAAAAAAGACATCTACTTATACAAGACGCCCTTACATCCGATCAGACTATTCATAGGCAACAATCTTATTATATCATAGCTTTTATGAATAAGTGAGGATGCATAACTATTATATCAGTCATTTACAACACGTCAAAATACCATGGAGAATCATTCTCATAAAACCATTCTTCTTAAGACTAAACAAACGTACAATGAGAATAACGCAAAGAAAAGGACCAATTTTCATGAAAACGTATCATCAATTTGTAAAATCTTTAAACAAATATTTTTTTGGGAGTTTAGTTGTTTCTATTTTTGGGGTAAGGTCTCATCACGAGCAGATAGATGGCTTAGGATACCCTGATCGATTAAGTGGTGAATCCAATCCCCACAAATGGGAAGAATCTTAGGGATTGCTGATGATAGAGATAGGCAACTAACTTTTAGCAGGCCTTAACCTACGGCCTGCTATTCCGCCTAAAATTCGTTTACTTTCCTAAATCATAAGGAGTTTCTTGATAAACGTAATAGTTTAACCAATTCGAAAACAACAAATTGGAATGAGCTCGCCAACGTAGTCGTGGTGGAATGTTATGATTATCTTCGGGGAAGTAATTATGAGGGAGCTCAACATTTACTCCCTTTTGAACGTCCCTTTTATATTCTTCTTGCAATGTATAAACATCGTACTCAGAGTGACCAGTTACAAATATTTGTTTGCCATTTTTTGAAGAGACAATGTATACGCCAGCTTTATCAGACATACTTAATATTTCAAGGTCATTTACTTGTTCTATCTCTTCCTTGCGAACATCAGTATGACGAGAGTGCGGGGCTAGAAACTCATCATCAAACCCCCGTAATAATTTCACATTTTGTTTTTCAATTGTATGAGAGAACACACCGAACTTCTTTCCTTCTAGTGGATGCTTATTAATACCGTAGTGATGATACAAGCCAGCTTGAGCTCCCCAGCAAATATGCAAAGTTGAAGTGACATTTTCAACACTCCAATTCATTATTTTTTGGAGCTCTTTCCAATAATTCACCTCTTCAAATTCAAACTTTTCAATTGGTGCTCCCGTAATAATCATTCCGTCGAATTTCATTGACCTTATTTCGTCAAATGTTTTATAAAACGCATGTAAGTGCTCATGTGATGTATTTTTTGATACATGTGTATTCGGATACATTAATGAGACTTCAACTTGTAATGGGCTATTTCCGAGCAAACGTAACAGTTGGGTTTCTGTCGTTTCCTTAATTGGCATTAAGTTTAAGATCACAATTTTTAATGGACGAATATCTTGAGAATAGGCGCGACTCTCATCCATCACAAATATATTCTCTGCATTAAGAATCTCTTTTGCAGGCAAATGGTCCGGGATTCTAATAGGCATAATACACAAACTCCTTTTTAAAAAACATATATAAATTGCATGTAAAAAGCTAGATAACATCATACTATTTCATGATAAGATCATAACCATCATTACTATGTTAAAAAACATAACATTTCGATAATTTAACTTATCACGAAAAAGAAATTTCTGCAATTATTTTTACTTAAGAGCTAGATCAAAAAGGTCGATTTTTCCTTTTGGATCTAGCTCGAACTACTGAGTGGAGCCAGTGTCACACCCTTTTGACTACTATTAATGGAGGAGGTTTTCTTTATGAAGATTCGATTAGAATGGTATTACACTCCACTAAAAACAAAACAATCATTTTTCATGAAATCTGATTGGATGAGTGTTCCATCTTCCTTAATGTTACATGATGATCTCGAAAAAACGGGTCGCTTAAAAAAAATCGAATTCTTAGATGAGCAAGACACGTCTTGGACAAAAAAACAATTGATCAAATTCTTAAAACAATTCGAAACAGAACCCCATGACGTTAAAGCTCACATTGATGGTGGTTTCGACGTAGCAACACGAAATGCCGGAATTGGCCTTGCGATTTACTATAAACAAGATCATAAAGACTGGCGTATTCGATTTAACGATACGTTAGAACTACTTGAAGACAACAACGAAGCTGAATATGCAGCTCTCCACCGCCTTCTCATGCAGCTTACTGAAATGAATGTTCATCATCAAACCGTACGAATCTATTCTGATTCAATGATTGTCGTCAATCAAGCCTCAGGAGAATGGCCTTGTTATGAAGAGCATTACATTAGATGGTTAGACCGAATAGAACAAACCGCTCAAAAGTTTGGACTAATGTTAGAGTATGAACTAATTGATCGCAGTTTAAACAGAGAAGCTGATCAACTTGCCACTCAGGCTCTTGAAGGAATTGAAATCAAAAGTGTGATCGAAAAAGTGTGAGCTCCCCGAAAAAGACTGTCGAGATTCATTCTCAACAGTCTAAAAGGGTTTCAGCTAACTCATTAGCTAATCTAGTGACACCTAATGGTTCTGGTACCCGTCCATATTCTTCATGATGGAAGTCAGAACCACCAGTTCGGTAAAGTTTTCTTCCGACTTTCTCCTCGATTGATTGGCAAATGAGTTCATAACGCTTTTTTACGTCTTCATCATGATCGCGATGATACACCTCGATGCCATCCAATCCCCAATCTTTTACCCAATCAATTAGATCTTCATCAACATCGTAATAATTAGGGTGGGCAACGATTGCGATTCCTCCTGTTTGATGGATCCAATCAATGGCTTCTTGAACGGTCATCTCTTTTGATTTTTCAACATAACCAGGTTGTCCTTCAGCTAAAAACCGTTCAAACGCATCTGCCATATCTGTTACATAGCCCGCCTCAATTAATGCTTTCGCCACATGAGGTCGTCCGATACTGCCACCATCTACATGTTTTAACACGCTTTCTGCTTCGACCTTTAAACCAATCAATTTCAGCCTCTCTATAATTGTGTCCAATCGTTCTCTTCTTAATTGTTTCTGACTCATGAGCAATGTCTGAAGTTCTTGATTTTTCCAATCAAACTGATAACCTAGTATATGAACACTCCGCCCTTTATACTTAGTTGAGAATTCAATGCCAGGAATCACTTGAATGCCTAACTTATTCCCTTCATGTATAGCTTCCTCAATTCCTGCTACACTATCATGGTCCGTTAATGATACAATTTCTAACTTCACTTCTTTACACTTTCTCATTAATTCAGACGGTGTATAACCACCGTCTGATGCTGTAGAGTGCATATGCAAATCACTGTTCTTGTTAGAGTTCATTTAGCTACATCATTCCTTATCAACTGATACTTGCCAAGTAACTTGTCCTGTCCGCAAATGATCGGTGTAAACAAGCTCATATTGAGATGCTACTGGAACTAAAAATGCAATTTCTCCACGATTTGTTCTACCTGGATGAAGCTGTCCACCAAGAATGCCCTTCGTTTCAATCGACGAATTCATGCTATGAGCAAACCCTTCTTCATCTATAAGCGTTAAGTTAAATGTTGAAAATTCATAAACTGTTTCCCGATTATTTGTAAAGGACAAGTCAACAATTACAAATTGCTTCCCTTGCTCTTCTGCTACTGATTCAAGATAGAAATCGTTTAACGCGATCTTAATCCCCTTCACTTCTCTACCTGTATCATCGGTTTCTTTTATAACCTCTTTTGCTTGCGACATCTCCAAATTTCCATTCGACAAAACATAAAGGCCAACAAGTAAAACAAGAAACATACCTAATCCAAATAACACAAATACTTTTCCTTTCATCATTTCCTCTCCTTAACCCGTTATCCTGTAGTGTATAAAAAGCGGGTACAGTGACTTTGCACTACTAGCAATCTACTCTTTAGAAAACCACTAGAAGACACTCGCATTAAGGTATGATGATAGGTAACCAATTATGCCATTAATTACTGTTTCCACCAAGAATCATAAATGGTAACAGGAAGCTGACGTTTATGCTCGGTTTTTTCATAACGTGATTCAATTTTCTCTTTAATTCCACGATCCACTTGTTTTCCCTCAAGGTAATCATCCAAGTTGTCATACGTCATTCCTAGAGCAATTTCATCAGGCAACCCAGGCTTATCATCTTCTAAGTCAGCTGTAGGTGCTTTCTTGTAAAGATGCTCTGGTGCACCTAATTCCATTAATAATAATTTTCCTTGTCTTTTCGTTAGACCAAATAATGGAGCAATGTCACAAGCACCATCACCATGTTTTGTAAAAAATCCAGTAATTGCTTCTGCAGCATGGTCAGTCCCAATTACAAGACAGCCAAAATGAGCTGCCAAATCATACTGCGCTTTCATGCGCTCCCTAGCCTTTGTATTTCCTTTGTTAAAATCAGACAGCTGTTCACCCGTAGCTGCTATAAACGCCTCTACGGATGCATTAACAGCTCCTTTAATGTTAACAGTAAATGCCTTTGTCGGCTCAATAAAGCGGATTGCATCTTGTGCATCATCTTCATCTTTTTGTTCACCGTAAGGAAGCCTTACTGCATAAAATGAATATGCTTTGTTTGATTGTTCTTCATTTAATTCATTAATAGCTGTCTGAGCTAGTTTCCCAGCTAGTGTTGAATCTTGGCCTCCTGAAATCCCCAATACAAAGCCGTTTACTCCCGTATGTACTAAATAGTTCTTTAAAAAATCGACTCGCTCACGAATTTGTTCCTTCGGATTGACTGTTGGACTTGTTTGTAAATCAGAAATAATGGTTGTTTGAGTTGGCATATCATATCCTCCTATTGTTTTCATACTTTTATTATAACAAGTATTTTTATTATTGTTGGAAGCTACGTCCTAATTGATAAGCTCTGCTTTCGTAATTCCAAATGCCAAAGATTTCACCACCGCAGATACCATTTGGTTAATTATAACATACGATGAGTTTTCACTTACATAATAAAAAGATCACCAATTCAATTAATAAGGAACACTATCTTCCTAGTTCTTCATATCCTACTTTAACTAACGTCAAACGTGTTTTTTTCCAGTAACTCCTTCTAGTGAAACGCTTAGGATTTGTTCATCCTATAAGTAAGATGCTTTTGTATGCATCTTACCAAAATCCACTTATTCAAAAGGAGAATCTGTATGTCAAAAAAAGATCCCAATACTAAGCAAAAATCAAAAAAACGACCAAAACACAAGACCAGTAGCAGTGCGAATGGTCAAAATGATTCTCATTAAGAGATATATTAAAGTAAAAAAAGCTGTTGAGGTTATGCTCAACAGCTTTTTCATGTTTATGTGAAACTTTGGTCAGTTCTCATGAGGGCAGTTTACTTTTCGCCTTTGTATCCATTTTTGCGAGCTTGCATTTCATCAGCCATCTCCGCTTCAAATCCTCTAATGCTCTCTACGCGGCGCTTGTTCTTCTCTTTAATTGATTGCTTTTGTTCCTCTTTCATATCAGTATGAGCGAGAGATTCTTCAGCAGCCTCAATATTGTGCTCCGTGTTTTCTTTCATTTGTTGAAGCTTTTCTGCATTATCATTGCGATTATCTGGCTTAGCCATCTTCATTACCCCTTTTTTATTTACTTAAAAATCGCTTACGCAACCTTAGTATGGATAATGGCTGATAGCTTATTCGTTCATCTTTATTTTTTCTTTATTTCTTCATATTTTTGAAACCACTCAGGGAAAGCCTTCTTAAATGCCGTTGGTTTAAATGTTTCTTTTTTTACAATGATATGTGTTGTTGTCCCCTCAACGCATAATTCATCTTCGCCGTTGACAACGTTATACCCATAAACCGCTTTGATCCCATCATTTCCTTCAACCCATGTCTTCACAAAGGCTTTATCTCCATAGCGAATTGGCTTCTTATATGTCACTCTAACATCATATACCGGCGCATAATAGCCTAGCTCCTCCATCTCGATATAACTATATCCAACATCTTCAACAAGGCCACCTCGACCAAGTTCAAAGTACTTTAAATAATTGGCATGGTAAATGACACCCATCATGTCTGTATCTGCATATAAAATTTGTATTTCTCTTGTCGACATATACATGTACATCACTCTTTTCTAAATGAATCGTATATCTTAACTTTTCAGTAATTGAACGTCTATTTTTTCAATCGTCCTTAATTGGTCAGCGTGTAACTGTTCATATTCAATGAGTCGTAGCGATTGAATTTGAATGAGTTGATCTAACACATCACTTGCAAAGCGTCCGTTACCTGGATTTCCATTTTCAGTAACCTGTTCTTCTAATGCTTCTTTAGCATCTGCTGTTAATTCATAGCCAAATTGCTCTGCTCGCTTTTCTATCATTTCAAGCAACTCATTTTTTGAATAATCCTCAAAATGGAGGTGTTTCTTGAAGCGTGAACGTAATCCAGGATTGCTATTAAGCAATAGGTTGATTTCACTCGCATACCCAGCTAAAATAATGACGAGATTCTCTTCATGTTCCGTCATTTCTTGAACAAGCGTATTAACTACTTCTTTTCCAAAATCACCTTGTCCATCTGCTAAAAGAGAATAGGCTTCATCAATAAACAACACGCCACCTAGCGCATCTTTTACTTTTTCCTTTGTTTTTTGAGCTGTTTGTCCAATATACCCAGCTACTAAATCAGCCCTAGATACAATGACTAAATGTCCACGTTTCAAGAGCCCAATTTCTTTCAATGATTTTGCAAACAATTTCGCAACTGTCGTCTTACCTGTTCCAGGATTTCCTGTAAATACCGAGTGAACTTGGAGCGGTAAGGCTTGTAATCCTTTTTCTCTACGAATTTGTTGAATCTGCACAAATGATGTTAACTGGACCATCTCTTTCTTTACTTGTTCAAGGCCAATTAACTGTTGTAATTCATCTTGTGCTGATAGTTCTTCTAAACGATCTGTTTCTTCAAAAAAATCGCTTGCTTTAAGTAAAACAAAATCATCGGCTTGGGCGTTTTCGATCGCCATTTGGGAACCCTTTTGAAAGATCGCATCTAGAATAATATTTTTCGCCGCTCGCGCATTTCCAAAAGACTCATCAACTTGTCCTTTTTCGATTCGTTTCTGAAATTCGTTTCTGGCACTACTCGTTAATAAATAATCGTTTTCAATAGCAACTCTTTCGCCGATTTGAATCAATTCATCGATTGAGTAATTGTCAATTTCTATATGATTTTGTTCGGGAAAGCGACTCCTTAGACCTGGGTTCGCACGTAAAAAGGTACGCATTTCCTCAGGATACCCTGCAAGAATAACAGCAAATGTTCCAGCATACTTCCCACTGGTCATTGCGGAGACAAGGGTATCAATTGCCGACTGACCATAATCATTCCCTGCTGCTCCCGCTCTACGTAAGCTATAGGCTTCGTCAATAAATAACACGCCACCAGCCGCTCGTTCAATCGCTTGATTCGTATTTTCTTCTGTTTGTCCAACATAAGCCCCAACTAGTTGAGTTCGATCTACTTCATATACTTCATCTCGTTTAAGAAGCCCTAGTTCAAAGTAAATCTTTGCCATTAATCTAGCTAGATGAGTTTTCCCTGTACCAGGATTCCCTGTTAAAATCATGTGCAGAGCTATACCATCTTTTGCTTGGAATCCCTGATGTATTCGCTCTTTTTGATAATGCAAAAATTGATATAGCTTGCGCACTCTCCTTTTCACATCTTTTAACCCAACTAGAGCATGTAATTCGTCTAGGGCTGTACGCTTCTCTTGTTGGCCTTGATTTTGCTGAATAACTGTATCCCATCTTTTCATAATCAGCTCAATGACGTTTGTCGCTTTCGCAATTTCTTTGAATTGTGCAGCAGAATAATAAACACCTGTCAACGAATTCGCATATTCAGTTGTGGCCAATAAAATAGTCTTAAAAGGCAGTTGCAATTCCTCCATTAAGCTATTTACCGTTTTGATTGTCTCACTACTTTCTTCATTTTCAACATATTCTATTGAGGCTTTTATCTTATTCGAAATGTCGTCATATTTATCAACATAACGAAAAAACGCCTCAGCTATTTCTTTGTACTCATTCGCTGTTTTTTTCTTTGCGGAGCCATGATCAGTCTCTCTTATTGGAGGAAACTTCTCTGGTATCGGTACTTCCTCAAAAAAATCTAGCAATTGTTGTACGTTCAACTGATGGGCAGATGGATTCGTATCATCATCCTGTAATGCTTCATTCGTCCAGCGTTCAACTAAATGATCAATTTTCCCGACACGTTTATAGCGAGCATGTGCTAACATTGACAACAGCTTCGATTTATATAGGAGAGTCTCTTTTTCCAGTTCTTCTTTATCTTCAAGTTGTTCAAGGATTTCCCAAGCCTTTCCCTCTTGAAAAGGTTCGTTTCCTTGCTTCACTTTGGAAAGCCACTGCTCTATTTTCTCGTTTTTCCAACTCTCTTGTATCATGAATCACACCACTTTCTTAAAATACCGTTCTTCATTTTATCATTATTACCCTGTCTTTGCATGCGAGAAGCGTTTATCTTTACGGTGCCGCACAGATGTACCTACATACACACCTGATAGGACAAACAGCGCCCCAATAACCGTAGCAAATGTGAGTGTTTCCCCTAAAAAAAGTGTTGCCATGATCACTGCTGAAACCGGCATCACATTAATAAATATCGAAGCCTTCGCAGCTCCAATCTTTTGTATCCCATAATAGTAAAGTATAAAACCGATAACTGTTACAAACACACTCATATGTGCAATCGCTAGCCAAGCAGATAATGTGCTTGTTGCAATATTCTCCCAAGGACTTTCTAGTAACAAAAATGGCAGCAAAAAAAACGTTCCAAACCCTACTGCATATGTAGTAGACACAATCGAACTAAACTTCCGTAAAACAACGCGCCCAATTACACTATATAATGCCCACGTACTAACAGCTCCAAGTAAAACAAAGTCGATTGGCTCAAATTGAAACCGTAAAAAGATCATCAATTCCCCTTCTGTAATAATTGTTACAACACCGGCAAACGCAAGAAGTAGACCTGCAACATTTCGTTTAGAAATCGTCTCTTTTAATAAAAATCCTGATAACAGCATAATAAGCATTGGATTCGCTGCAATAAACAGGGAGCTCTTTATGACAGGAGCATGTTTACTAGCTAAAAAGAAGCAAATATTATAGATCGCAATCCCCGTTATTCCTAACAAGGCAAATAACATTCAATCTTTTTTCGTTGGTTTGGGACTATTTTTCTCAACTAGCCACATGATTGGAAATAATAAAAGTGCCGCTCCGAAAAAACGTAAGAAAGAGATGGTTGCAGGTTCAAAGCTTTCAATTGCAATTTTCCCAGCTATAAACGCGCTTCCCCACGTACTTGTAGCAAGTGTAAGCATGCCATAAATCATCCATTGCTTTTTTCTCTCCATTTTCTTAACCCCTTTTTGTTTTTTATTTTACTCCTTTACTTCGATAAACGAAATAGTTTTTTGAAACAATGGGCAGAGAGTCATTGTCCTTCAAATATGTTTTCATATTCCCATATTCGTTAAAATGAACGTCTTTTAATTACAAAAGGAGTGATTGCCTTTAATGGCAATACACTCCTTCCTCCATTACATTTCGTGCATACGTTTCTATCACTTGTCCATTATCAGCAAGGAAATCAATTGGATGCTGATCAGCCCAATTTTCATTCGTTGATACTATATTAATAAATGTATTTTCTTCCACCTGTGCGATATAAGAACCACCTTCATAATGAATCTGAACTCGTGCGACATCCACTGGTTCTTGTATTATTCCAAATGTAACAAATGAATGGCTCCAATATTTACATGATCGCCAATAAACAATCGCATGAAGACAGAAATTCTTCCAGTTTGTAACGTTTGCGCTACTTCATGTGGTGGAGTTTGTTCAGTCATCAGCGCCGAAATTGCAAACACGTGAAGCGCAATAAGTGACTCAATTCGAAAAGACGTAATAAGCCTCGATTTGTTTTCGAATTCAGCCTTAGAAACACCAAGAAGAAAATGGTGAAAACCAAAGACCAATAACGGTACGAACAATAAATGTTTCATTACTAACAGTTGACCATAACTAAGAAGCCATGACTGAACATATTCTGGGACAATGGCCGCCATTAACATAAAACCAGATCCAATAATGACAATAACAGCTAAAGTTGCCACAACTGAAAACCAGCGGAAGAATCGGCGTGTCTCGTTCCAATCATATGTGAACCAAGCTACGACGGATAACGTTCCAATCCAGACCGAAACGGCTAATAAGTGAAGCGTATTTGGCAGCAGGCAGTGAAAATTGATTGTACAGTGTGATAATAACACGGATAACCGGTACAAATAAAAAAATAGGAATCAAGAGAATGATCCATTTCAATGACTTTTCCGAAATGTAAATACTCGGTCGAGCTTTCTCGGTAATTCGCATAAGGAAAAAATATCCCGTTAGAATCGCTAAACAAATGTATAGCAAGACATTTGCTAAAGAAATCATCATTAGCGACGCCTCTTAATTAGAAAGCGTATAAACACAATAGTAGCTCCTGTAGCCATTATTAGAATTGGCAGAATAAATCGACTTGATGATGATTCTACCGCTTCTTCCTCTTCCAGTCCTATTTGGTCTTCTACGTCATTTATATTTTCTGCTAGATCCGTCTTACCCTCTGAACTATCAGGAAGATCCAGTTCTTCATCATCATATTCTGAAATAGTAAACATGAAATTCCCTCCGTCAGATGAGTGTCTTCACCTAACGCTTTCCAGTCAACTTAATACGTACCAGGTGCAAGAGGAGCACCAAAAGTGACCGTAATGGTTGAACGATCCACTTCGATTTGTTTAGAAGAAACTTCTTGATTTCCCTCACTATAAACAGTTGCTGTACTAACTCCTTCTATGCCTGCATTAAAGTGAAGTGTGATCTCATTTACTGCCTCTGCTAGTTCCTCTCCATCTTCAGGAGATGATTCCGTAACATACGAATGTGCCCCTACGTTTACAGGGAACAAAACTAGTAGACCAACAACAAATAATAACCAGATACTTGCTCTCATACCATCACCATTTTCCTAGTAATCCACTTTGATTTAACCATTTTATCAGATAAAATCTTTTTAGAAAAGATAATCGACTGTTGACTGTACGTGCCTATCATTTGTTTGACCACTAAATTTCATGAAAGTGACAAAACAAATGACAACAACTATGACAGATATATGAGAGAATGAGAAGCGTACTATGAGAAAGGAAGGTTTAGATGAGGAAAGGATTTGTTTTATTTGGTTATGTAGCTATAGCCGTTATCATGTATCTTTTTGGAGAATCATTGCTTCAGTGGATTCGTCAAGGTGGTACAGATTACATGATCGTAACATCATTACTTGCAACAATCTTTGCATTATTCCCCATTATTCCTTATCCGATAATTGGTGGTGTCCTCGGGGCAGCATATGGACCCATTTCCGGTAGTATCGTTACATGGATTGGTTCATCTCTTGCATCGATCCTTATGTTTGCTTTCGTTCGCTATGGATACCAGGACTGGGGGAAAAAATGGCTATTCCGCTATGAACGCCTAGCTAAGATAACTGTAATGTTTGAGAAAAATGCTTTTATGACGATCTTTTTAACGAGGCTTATTCCTGTCATTCCATCAATCATTGTTAATATTTACTCTGCATTAAGTCGTGTAACTTTTCTGAGGTATGCAATTGCTTCTTCATTAGGAAAAGTGCCATCGATGATCTTATTCGCAACGGTCGGGAATACCATTGTAACCAACCCAAGTGACTTACTGTATATCTCATTGTTATATGGATCATTCTTAATAGTTGTCTACCTATGTTTTCGCTTATTTAATCGGTACACGGTACAAAATAAGGGATAGAGAGGAAGAGGAAGAGGAAGAGGAAAAGGTCAAAAACCGACCTTTTTCCATGTTTTCAATGGCTTACTCGCTATGCTCATTGTTCGAGGAAGAGGAAAAAGGTCAAAAACCGACCTTTTTCCTCTTCCTCTTTTATGTTTGGATGTAAATGATTCGTTGTTTTGTCCAGTATACACATGAGAAGATGAGCAATCCTATTACTCCTCCAAGGGTATTTAAAATCACATCATCAACATTTGCCACACGGTGGGTAAATAAGAATTGGCTCACTTCAATTAAAAGAGAGACTGAAAAACTGATACAAAATACCATTAATAATCGGCGGACTTTCGGACAAACCGATGGAAGAAGAAACCCAAGTGGAATAAATAAGACAATATTCCCGATTAAAATACGAATCGGATCTGCGATGGTTGGACTAAACACAGCAATTCGATATATACTACGGAACGGAATTAAATTATAATTTCTTCCTCCTGGGCCTGCTGGACCAAGAGAGGCTCCATAATTCCATGCAAATAAAGTTACATAAAATAAAGCTAATAAATAGCATACTAGTAGCGACGTTAAAATGAGTTTCTGATGTCTCATTGTTTGACCTACCTCCTACGACATCATTCCTCTCCATTATTCCGTCTCTCACTAAATATGACAAGCATTTTTCATCGACAACTTTTTCTAATCAAACAAAATTCTTAATGAACTCTCGGTTCAGTAGGAAAATGTGCTGTTAAAGAATAAAGCCCTGAAGTAGTTTACTCCAGGGCTTGTTCTTATTATCCTTTAGGAGGAACATAATTAGGTTGTTCATTGCTTTTTTGAGCCATTTTTTTCCCGTTATTTGCATTCGATTTTACAGGCTGCATACCTAGGTGGTCAGGACGAAATTGAGCAAAGTGTGATTTTGTGCTTTTCATAAGTAACCCCTCCCTATTACTAGGTTACCTCCAAAAAGCATTCCTATTCACATCTCGACTTGTTTAACTGAGGATCTTTTTTGCTCCCATTTTTCTTCTAGACGATCTAACGCTGCCTTATCATTCAATAAATTTTCCCTATTTTCTCTAACTAGTTCTTCAAATGACAATTTTCTGACTCTTCTCACTAGAAACACTCCTTATTCTTTTTATCATCTTGATACAAAAGGAGCATTTTTATACATCAAAGGTCACTCGTTTTTGATTTTGGACTTACAAAAATTTGACCAGATTCATCAATTGTCATAACAAAAACTTCTCGCACGTTCCTAAAACCGTGATTATGTATTTGTTCTCTTAACCAATCAATCGTTCCAAACTTTTTAACATTCGCTTCGATAATCTGCCCATCTTCGATAAGAACAGAAGGATATCCTTTTGACGGAACATTTTTTTTCATATCTTTTAATGTAACACTTTCATAATTTGATTTTTTTATAACACTGATCGAACCATTCATTTCAAGTATTGCGTAATCAATTTCAGATAAATCACTTGCATTATTTAAGCGAAGATCCATAAAAAAAGCTTCAAGTGTGATCTTCGCTTTTCTCAATTCCTCATGTAAAATTTGGCCATGTCTCATTAATATTATAGGCTCATCCTCAATGACACGCCTAAAACGAGGTGCTCTCAAAGCAATAATTGATAAAACTAAATGCAAACCTGCAATCATCGCTGCAGCTGAAACAGGACCTGCTAGTGGGATAGCTCCGTCTGTTAGAGGCTCTCCAAGAATATCTCCAATGACCACCCCAAAAATAAAATCGAGTGCGTCAATAGAACTCATTGAGCGTTGTCCTAAAACTTTTACAATAAGAAATATATATAAGTACACAATTGTTGCGCGTATCATATATCCGTATATTGGTAATGATTCAGCTCCTTGCCAAAAATCAAACAATTGGACTCCTCCATTCTTTAAAACTCTCGCATATGATAGCTTTCTCAAAAGAATCTGACCCTATTATTAAATCAATTAATTGTACAACAATAGGGTCAGACGAATTCATTTGAGTCAAGCTCTTAAAGAGATCTCTTTAGTTTGATTGATTAAATTGAGGTTCTTCTTGAAGAACCTGCTGATAACGACCTTCAAGTAAAGTTGTAATGTTTTTTTGTTGTGTCGCCAAATTCTCATATAATTGTTTTGCATCTTGATTTTCTGTTTCAAGGGAGAACTGTGTTAAACTGGCTTGGACACTTTGTGCTGACGCAATTGCTTGTTGAAGCTGAGTTTGTACAGTCATCAATGAAACCTCCTTATGAATGCTGATTTCGATTCATTTTTTGTGCCTCGACTTCTGCATAAGAAGCATACTCTGTATCAGGATGGTTTTCTTTCCCTTGTTTTTTGGCATTATTATTACGTTGTGCATTGGCATTTCCTTTTTTTTGTCGCCCCATAGTTATCTACCTCGCTTTCATTATTTATCAGTTATAGGATGTACAAGTTTCAAGCGAATATTAGTAAGGAAAGAGAAAAAACAGTACGTGAAATTTCTTTTTCTAACTAATTTCTTTTACTCTACTGCTTGTTTATACCGGTACAGCACCTTAAAACAAGCAACAAAAAAACCTCCCTCCACCTCTATACGGTGAAAGAAGGTTTTTCTATTTGATTTAAGAAAGTTTATTACGAAGAACCATTTGTAAGATACCACCGTGACGGTAGTAATCCATTTCAACTTCACTATC
Source organism: Halalkalibacter lacteus (assembly GCF_036663595.1). NCBI lineage: Bacteria > Bacillati > Bacillota > Bacilli > Caryophanales > Bacillaceae > Halalkalibacter > Halalkalibacter lacteus. The sequence continues at coordinate 39,705 of NZ_JAWRVL010000011.1, read as the reverse complement.
AAAACGAACAAGAACTTCAAACTCAGTTTGCTTGCCGTCTGAATCTGTTGCTACCACTTTTACGATTTCGCGTGGCTTCACATCGTTTGTAATCTCAACTGCGAATGATTCTTCTCCAGTTAATCCAAGAGATTCAGCACTATCGCCATCTTTGAATTGAAGTGGAAGAACACCCATAAGAACAAGATTGCTACGGTGGATACGCTCGTAACTCTCAGCAATAACCGTCTTAATACCAAGAAGGTTTGTACCTTTTGCAGCCCAGTCACGTGAACTTCCCATACCGTAATCCTTACCAGCTAAAATAGCTAGACCAGTATCTTGCTCCTTGTATTTCATAGCTGCATCGTAAATAGCCATGACATCACCAGTTGGCCAGTAAGTTGTATATCCACCTTCTGTACCAGGAGCGATTTGGTTACGGATCCGAATGTTTGCAAACGTACCTCTCATCATAACTTCGTGGTGACCACGACGTGAACCATATGAGTTAAAGTCTTTTGGCTCAACTCCTTTAGAGATGAGGTATTTCCCTGCAGGTGTATCTTTACCAATTGCACCAGCTGGAGAAATATGGTCAGTTGTAACCGAATCACCAAATTTACCGATGACACGCAGGTTAGATAATGGTTTGATATCTTCTGGTTCTGGTGATAGATCTTCAAAGAATGGTGGGTTTGCAATGTAGGTAGAATCTTCATTCCACTTGTAAAGCGCATCATCCGTTGTTTCGATCTCATTCCAACGATCATTACTGTCAAATACACTTGAATATTCACGTGCGAATAGCTCAGGTGTTACAGTTTCAGAAACCACTTTCGAAATTTCATCTGCCGTAGGCCAAATATCAGCAAAGTATACATCTTTTCCATCTTGGTCTTTGCCAAGCGAATCATTTTGTAAGTCAATATCAACCGTACCTGCAAGTGAATAAGCAACTACAAGTGGCGGCGAAGCAAGATAGTTAGCCTTAACTAAAGGATGAATACGTCCTTCAAAGTTACGGTTACCAGAAAGAACAGATGTAACAGTTAAGTCATTTTCTGCAATTGCTGTTTCAATCTCATCTTCAAGTGGTCCTGAGTTTCCGATACATGTTGTACAGCCATAACCAACTAAGTGGAAACCTAACTTTTCCAAATATGGAAGAAGTCCAGAATCAGTTAGATAGCCTGTTACAACTTTAGAACCAGGTGCTAAAGATGTCTTAACAAATTCAGGTACTTCAAGACCAAGCTCGACTGCTTTCTTAGCAACAAGTCCCGCCCCTATCATTACATATGGGTTAGAAGTATTTGTACAACTCGTAATTGCTGCGATAGCAATTGCACCTGTATTCATTGTTGTTTCGCGACCATCTTTAAACGTAACAGCAACTTCTTTATCAAATTCTGCTTCTGTTTGTCCTAAACCTTGTGTTCCTTGAGGCGCGACAACTGCATCACGGAATGATTTTTGCATACCAGAGAGCGGAATAAGATCTTGAGGTCGCTTAGGACCTGAAAGGTTTGCTTCGATTTCGCTAAGGTCAACTTCTACTGTATCCGTATAAGTCGGATCATCTGTTTCACCAGCAACATAGAACATTCCATTTGCTCTGCAATACGCTTCAACAAGTTTAATTTGCTCTTCAGAACGACCCGTTAAACGCATGTAGTTTAGTGCTTCTACATCAACAGGGAAGAAACCACATGTTGCACCATATTCAGGCGCCATGTTAGAAATCGTTGCACGGTCAGCAAGCGGCATTTCCGCAAGACCAGGTCCGAAGAATTCAACGAACTTTCCAACCACTTTTTTCTCACGTAATACTTGCGTAACTTTTAAAGCGATGTCCGTAGCCGTTGTACCAGTTGCTAATGTACCTGTTAACTTCACTCCAATAACTTCTGGAACTGGGAAGTAAGATGGTTGTCCTAGCATGCCAGCTTCAGCTTCAATGCCACCAACACCCCATCCAAGTACACCAATCCCATTGATCATTGTTGTATGTGAATCGGTACCAACTAATGTATCTGGGAAAGCAACTGTTTCACCGTCTTTTTCAACTGCATGAACAACATTTGCAAGATGCTCAAGGTTCACTTGGTGAACGATACCTGTTGCTGGAGGAACTGCTTGATAGTTATCGAACGCTTTCTTTGCCCAGCTAAGGAACTGATAACGCTCTTCGTTGCGTTGGAATTCCAAATTCATATTGAAATCAAGTGAATCAAGTGAACCAGCTTTATCCACTTGTACTGAGTGGTCAATTACTAAATCAACCGGAATTTCAGGATTAATTTGATCTGGGTTACCGCCAAGATCTGCCATTGCTTTGCGTAATGCAGCAAGGTCAACTACAGCAGGTACACCTGTAAAGTCTTGAAGAATAACACGAGATGGTTTAAATGGAACATCGATCTCTTTCAGCTCGCTTGTTCCCCATTTCGCTAAGTTTTCTACATGCTCTTCCTTGATGACATAACCATCATATTGACGAAGAACTGATTCTAGTAACACTTTTACTGAATATGGTAGTTTTGACACATTGCCCAAACCAGCATCCTCAAGTGCTTTTAAAGAGTAATAATTAATTGTCTTTCCATCCAAAGAAAAGGATGATTTTGCTTTGAATACATCATTTTTTGTTGACATATGTATACCCTCCTTCACAAGACTATCATACCTTAAACTGTCAATATTGTCTAAATCAGACCGACTAGCCCGTCGTTTTATCATAAAAGAGAAAGCGCTTAAATGATCCGACAAAACAGTCCCTCTATAGAATAGCAAAACTTATCTAAAGAATAAATGTTTTTTTAAAAAATTTATAACGAGTTTTGTAAAAATACATAATAAAGCTAAAATAAACGAAAAATAGAGAAATGGGAGGTGTTAATATGCAAAAAAAACAAAAACCAAACGAAAAAGATAAACGAATTATACAAGGAGAACAACAGTTTCAAGAAGAAACTGCCAATGAACCTCTAACTGAAATGGAACGACAACACAACAAAAAAACGAAAAAGAGACAATAACTTAGAAAAACTTGGTTGCTGCCAGGGCCCTTTCTTAGAGGGCTATAACTAGTTCCTTTCTAAAAGTGAAGAGCGAATTCAGGCAGTAGCCTTAGTTTTTCTTACCTCCCAAACGTCCCCCTACTCACCGGGAATAACTGATGGCGTAACGTTCTTTTCCGATTCGACATCAGCTATGGAGGGCATCGAAACGTTCATCTAGACCACTAATAACCGAACCAAGCTCCTTTGCTCAGTTCCTCTCTAAATCTTAAATCTCTCCCTCGTCCAACCTTATTTCAAATATGACTAGCTTGTGTTAAACATTATTGATTATTCGTATACAACACTCATTTCCAGACATACTACATTTGAGGAGGGAAGCAAACATGGCAGAACATAACACGTATAAAGACCAACGAAGAAATGCACCAAAAGGACAAAACTCTGGACAACCTGAACCAATGAAAGGCTCGAAAAAGGTCAAGAAAGCAAATCACGTAGGTCAGACAGATGGAGAAGGCTAAAAGTCTACTTTCCTAAACGGTCTAAAAAAAACCCGCCAATTAAGGAGGCCACTGAAAAAGATCGGTTTTTGCCTTTTTCAGTGGCCTCCGATTTTTTACCTTTTCCAGTGCCCTCTAAGTAAGTACGGTTTTCTTTAATAAGGACAAACAATATGCTGTTAATCTTTTAGTAATAGGCCTTTATTTGTTTTGTCGTTCTTTCCGCTCTTGTCTTCTTTTTTTACGTTGTTCAAACCGTTCTTCTGCTCCCTTATAATGCCATATTTCCTCTTCCGTTTCAGGAATTACTTGTGGAACAGAAGTTGGTTTTCCTTGTTCATCGAGTGCTACAAATGTTAAATAGGATGTTGCTGTTAACCTGCGCTCTCCTGTTAACAAATCTTCCGCCTCTACTTTCACATAAATTTCCATCGAGGTGTTCCTTGTGAATGTAATAAATCCTTCTAAACAAATCGCTTCACCTGAATTGATAGGAGAAATAAAGTCTAAGCTATCACTTGATGCTGTCACAATCATTTTGCGTGCATGTCGCATCGCAACGATACTAGCCACTTTATCAATATAGGCCATAACATTCCCTCCAAATATCGTCCCATGATAATTTGTATCAGGAGGTAGAACAAGATCAGTTAAAAATGTTTTTGATTCTGCTGGTGTTTTTCCACTCATACGGTTTTCCCCATTTCTCTTGACAGCTCTTGAAGTCTGCGATGCAAATCCTCAAATTCTGCTTCTTCTATTGTTCTAAAATCAAAAGCAATCTTATCATCAACAATTCTAGTAATCACTGCGGGTGTTCCTTTTCTTAATTCATCATGAATCATCTGGGACTTATATGATTCGTTCGACAGTAGTAATAACTCCGTCTCTAATTCCACTTCTGGCATCGTCCCCCCGCCGACTTGCGAAACGCTGCTTCTAAACTCAGTCTTCCAAAATGGAGATAAACAACTCGTGAATTTCTCAATCCTCTCTTGGATATCCTTCTTCTTCAAGAGAATTGCCTTTAGTGTTGGTAATGTATTTCGCGCTGTTTGTTCACTAACATAATCCTTTAACGTTGCTTCTAAAGCAGCAAGTGTCATTTTGTCAACGCGCAACACACGTGCTAGTTGGTGTTTTTTCAGCTGATCAATCCACTTTTTCTTACCCGCAATAATTCCTGCTTGTGGTCCACCAAGAAGCTTATCCCCACTAAATGTAACAAGATCGGCTCCTCTTTGAAGGGCTTCAGTCACGGTTGGTTCCTGCCCAATTCCGTCTTTTTTTAAATCGTAAATCGCTCCACTTCCTAAGTCCTCATAAACAAGGATATTATGGTTCGTTGCTACCGGCTTGATCTCAGCTATACTGACATCTTTCGTGAAACCAATTATTTTAAAATTGCTGGTATGTACTTTCATAATCATGGCTGTTTCTTCAGAAATAGCATTTTCATAATCATAAAGATGTGTTTTATTTGTAGTTCCAACTTCTACTAAATGTGCACCACTTTCTTCCATGATCGATGAGACACGAAACGAACCACCAATTTCTACCAGTTCACCTCGAGAAACAATCACTTCTTTTCCTTTTGCACATGCTTTTAAAACAAGATAAACGGCGGCTGCGTTATTATTAACGACCATTGCTGCTTCAGCGCCGGTTGTTTCTTTTACTAATTCTTCAATTAAATCATGGCGCGACCCCCTTTTTCCTTGCTTCAAATTATATTCAACATTTGAATAAGAATAAGCTGTTTCCACTACTTGTTTGATTGCTTTTTCACTTAAGCGTGCACGCCCAAGGTTCGTGTGTAAAACTGTGCCTGTTCCATTTATAACGCGTTGCAAGGAAAAAGTTGAGTGATGACTAACACGTTCCGATAACCGTGTGAAAATGGAGTCCATAAACGAAATAGACTGACTACCTTCTATTTCTCCTGTCAAAACGCCCGCGCGGATATCGGCAACCGCCTCTTGTAACCACTCTGTTACCTTACCCTTTGATAGTTGTTTGTTTTCAAGCAATTGTGTAAACCGCTCATCTTGTTGTAGTTCATGGATTGCCGGTAATTGTCTCAATATGTTTTTCATATAGGATCCACCTTTCTTCACTAACAAGGGGTCTGCCCCCCGACTGTTCTATGACGCACTTGGTCGGGGGCAGACCCTTTATGACACTCTCAATTATTTAACCATTTCTTCCATCTGCTCAATTATTTCTTTAGTCTGAGGGAATGAACCTGTTTCTTTTTTCGAATAAATTAATTCACCATTAACGGTAACTTCGAAGACGCCACCTCCGCTAGTGACTAAGTTTACTTCTTTGACTTTCCCACGAAAATGACCGAGTACTTCGTCCGTGAAACTCACGGCTTTGGGTGCGTAGTTTCACATCATACAAAATTCAACAGTTACTTTGTAATCCATGCAAATCAATCTCCTTTACATTGTTTTCAACTATATTGTAGGATAATACAAAGAAGGATGCAAAAAATGTGCAACTACTAGGCACACTAAATGTGTTCCATGTAAGATATAGGAGGTGTCCTCATTGGACAAACAAGAACAGATTCGTTTAACTTCTTTTTCAACAAAAGCTGGTTGAGGCTGTAAAATTGGTCCAGAAGACCTGACGCAAGTTTTGCGTCATTTACCAAAACAAACACACGATCCCAATTTACTCGTTGGACTCGATACATCAGATGATGCCGGTGCATACCGTTTAACTGATGATTTAGCGATGATTCAAACGGTTGATTTTTTTACACCTGTTGTAGATGACGCCTATATGTTCGGCCAAATCGCCGCTGCTAATGCGCTTAGTGACGTTTATGCAATGGGCGGGAAACCAACAACTGTCATGAACATCGTTGGTTTCCCTATTAAAAAGCTTCCACCAGAAGTGCTAGCTGATATTTTACTCGGCGCTGCTGATAAAACAAAAGAAGCTGGAGCCATCATTGTCGGTGGTCATTCGATTGATGACCAAGAACCAAAGTTCGGTCTATCTGTAACAGGACTTGCCCACCCTGATCGCATTTTCAAAAATGTCGGAGCGAAACCTGGTGATACACTAATATTAACAAAGCCTATTGGTGTTGGAATTTTAACAACAGGGATTAAACGTGAAGCTGTAACGAAAGAGCAAGAAAAAGCCGTAACACAGACAATGGCACTTCTTAATAAGCAAGCTGCTGAACATCTTGACGGCTTCCATCCTAATGCTGTTACAGACGTTACAGGATTTGGACTTCTCGGTCATAGCTATGAAATGGCTAAGGGAAGCAACGTCACATTTGAACTAGAAGTCGATACCATTCCCATGCTTGATGGAACAAGAGAGCTTGCAGAACAAGGGATTATCCCAGGTGGTTCGAAAGCAAATGAACGCTGGCTCGAAGGTTGTGTAGCTTACGCAGATGAGATTACAGATGTGGAAAAAAGCATCTTATGTGATGCGATCACTTCAGGAGGATTACTCATTAGTTTGTCGGCAAAAGAAGCAACGCAATATATCAAAGCCATGCATCACGCTGGTGCGTTCGCAACGATTATTGGATCTGTCACAGAAAAGAAAGACAAATCTATTGTTGTAAAAAAATAAAAGAAATGCTCAGGAATTTAGTTTCCTGAGCATTTCTCATTTTAAATATAGCGCGGCATTATAGCTCAAAACCTTTACTATATTACGACTCACTTGCCACTGTTTTTACGAGCGCTTTATAACCTGAACGTGTTAAGTTATGCTCTTCATCAATATAGTTGCTCTTTTTTAACGCTTTAATCGTATCTTCTGTTAAAGAGGTTACAATAGTTGATACTTCCTCATTAAGACTCGCAATCGATGATGTTTGTATGTTCTCTGTTTCAATAGATGCTGCTATTTCTTTCATAGGGTCAACTTTCACAAAATACTTTTTTGTCTCAAGCACAGCATGTTGAAGTTTTCCTTTAACAATCATTAGGTCTTGCATAATGTTGGAGCGTTCTGATTCCTTTTCCTTGATTCGCTCTCGGTATGTTTGTCTTTCTAGCTCATTTAATTCTGCTTTTGTAAATAATTCTTCTAGCATTCGCGTGCGATCTAAATCAATTTTCTCAAGCTGTTCTTCTTTTTCTAGTAATGTTTTCTCAAAAATTTGAGTAGGCTGATCTTCTACCTGTTCCACTCCCATTACTTCTCTTTCTTGTGCAGGCTGTGCCACTGGCTTTAAAGCGTTTAGCTTCTTATTTAATTGATAAGCGAATCCAGCCAAAAATAAAAGCACAAACAACCTGAACATAACCTCATTTTGAATGATTGCGTATATAAGAATGACTCCGGCTAATGCACTAACGATCATTAGCGCTTTTGAATGCATGAGTTGATTTACTTTTTCTCTCATTGTATCTTCTCCTCTACGTTTCTTGACCATATAGTGATCAAACGATATTTTATCACACTCCACCTGTGAAAAAAGACCTATTTTTCGTCCCAGAAATTTCGACAGTATAAAGTTAAGAACAACTCTCTTCTTTTAATCCCCTCTCTCTGCTCTTTTTGTTCAATTTTCAGCCCTCCAAAAAGCAAAAACGAAGGTGACTCATAAGGTCATATTTCACCTTTTGAATCACCCTCGATACAATTAAGAGTCACTATGAGACACAGCTTCCAATCATTGATAAATATCTGCAAACATCTGATCATCAACCTCATTAGGCTTTCCATCAAAAAGTAATTTCCCATCACGAAAGGCAATAATTCGCGTTGCAAATTCTTTCGCTAAGTTCACATCATGTACATTAATGATCGATAATAATTCATGTTCTTCATGGATTCTTTTTAACAGCTCAAAAATCCTTCTCGATGTTGACGGATCCAAGCTTGCTACAGGCTCATCTCCTAACAACAACTTCGGGTCTTGTAGCAATGCTCTAGCGATTCCGACACGTTGTTTTTGCCCACCACTAAGTGCTTCGACTCGTTTATGTGCATGTTTTTCTAGTCCAACTTCCTTAAGAGCTTGAAGGCCACGCTGTTTTTCTTGTTCAGAGAAAATGCCGAGTAAATTTTTATAGGGAGGTCGCTTGCCAAATGCACCTGTTAGCGTATTTTGAAAAACGGTCATTCTCGGGATCAAATTAAAGTGTTGGAATATCATGACCATATCTGAGCGAATTCTCCTCATTTTCGCTTCAGAAAGAGTCGTTATATTTGTCCCCTCAAAAGTCACCTGCCCTGCTGTAAGCAATTGCAGACGGTTTATGGAGCGAATAAAAGTAGACTTACCTGCTCCACTTTTACCTAGCACACAAACAAATTCCCCTTTTTGTAACGACAGATTTACATGATCAAGGGCATTTTCATCGGATTTCGGGTAACGTACAACTAAATCTGAAATCATCAACATCACAGCACCTCCTATATCACCCTAGCACGTATGCGACCACCGATAAAGTCCACGAAAATGACCATGATCATGATCAGAACAATATCTAGTGCCACTGCTGTATAATAAAAGCTTTGAAAATGGTTAAAGAGCTGCTGCCCAATTCCGCCTCCACCAATAAACCCTAAAATTAAGGAGGTGCGGATCGCCACTTCAAAGCGATAGAAGTATTGCGACAGCACATTAGGCCAGATTTGTGGCAAAATTGAAAAGAGATGCCCAACCCATTTCGTCGCACCAACAGATCGCATCGCTTCTTGCGGACCACTATCTGCTGCTTCAATTAGTTCAGAAATCAATTTTCCTAGAACACCAATATTATGTAAAATGATGGCCAAGACTGCAGCAAATGGACCTAGCCCAAAAGCTGTAACAAAAATTAACCCAAAGACAATCTCAGGAATGGAACGTAATGCACTTAACCCCCCACGAGTTGAACTATACATTGCAATAGATCCACTCGTATTTTTCGCCGCTAAAAAACTAAGAGGTAATGCAACAATCAAGGCAAGAAATGTTCCTAAAAACGCCATAGCTAGTGTAACTAGACTGTGATACGCCATTCTCGGAAAAAGAGACCACTCAATCGGGAAAAAACGAGTGGTCACCATGTCAATTATGTTTCCGATTTGCGTAAGCTTTCTCCATTCGAAATCGGTCATATTCATGCTCCACCATAGTGCCACGATGATAAGCAAGATATAAACGATGTAGCGCCTACGAAACCAAACCATATTTTTTATGCTCCTATTCTAATGTAAGCATATCGAATTCACGAGCTGCCTCTAACACATCCGCATATTGATTATCGTCAGCCTCAACAAATTTTGTTGCGCCACCGAAAATCCGCAGAATATCGTCATCTTCAATTTTATAAAACGCTTCTTGAACTTGTGAAATCAGCTCATCGTTCATTTCAGCAGGTACAACCCACGGATACTGATAAAGTTCATCTGATTGCCAAATTACTTTTAGATCATCGCGAAGTGTGCCGCCATTCTTTTCATCTTCTTTCATAAGAGCTTCTAAAATAGCACTGTCAACCGCTCCAGCATCAACCGTTTGCTCTTGTACAAGAGTTGCTACAATATCATGAGAACCTGCAAATTGAATTTGCTCAAATTCATGGTCATCTTGACTTTCATATACCCCTAGCTGACGCAGGTTCAGACCAGGAATTAAGTGGCCAGATGTTGAAGAAATACTAGCAAATGCAAAATCAACATCAGCACGATCCTCAATCATATCATCTATATCTTCCCACTCGCTGTCAGCGTGTGTAATAATATACGAGAAATAATAAGGACTTCCGTCTACTTCTTGTGTAATAATTGCTTGCGCTCCACTTTGTTCATGTGCGATTAAATAAGTTAACGGACCTAAGAAAGCAAGGTCAATTTGATTATAATTAATTGCTTCTACAACAGCATTATAGTTCGGATACTGCTCTACAATCACTTCACGATCCAAATGTTCGGTTAAGTGTTCTTCTAATTTATCAAGACCTGTTTGCATTTCCCCCATTGATTGCGAAGGGATTACAGCAATCTCAAAGGCACTGTCGTCTTGCTCTGTTACTGGTGCTTCTTCTGTCGCTTCATCAGTTGTCGGTGATTCGACTACTTCATCAGGATCATCTGCGCCTCCACATGCAGTTAATGCAAACGCTAGACCTACTGTTAAAATCCATTTCTTCATCTTGTCTCCACCTCTTCTAAAATTCGTTGCCATGTAAAATTTATCATTTGCCTAAATCGCTTGTAAAGCAATTACCCTTGAAACACTAAGAATACACCTTTGCTAAACAGTGCGTATAGACTTGTAAATATAAATTCATTTCCTCTTCCAGTGAATGATACTTATTTACGTATATTTGTGCCTTATTCATTAGTTCAACTTGCTTCTCTTCTGACTGAAGCAACAAGGAAACCTTATCATGGAACTGTTTTGGTGATTCAAATAACAGTCCCGTTTCATCATCTTGAATGATACTTGCGTTTCCTGAATTATTCCTCACTGCAACCAACTTTCCTAACGACATTGCCTCAAGGATCGCCGACGGTTGCCCCTCTGAGATGGACGTATTTAACACAATATCAGCTTGCCAATACAATTCTCTCATTTGTTCAAGTGGAATCTCTTCAATATATTGAAACCATTTATTTTCTTTTTCACGTTGCTTGACTTCTTTGTACACTTCTTCATCAAGAACAGGACCTACAATAGTAAATACTAAATCCGGCCATCTACTTCGTATTTTTGTTAATCCATCCCATAAATAGAATACATCCTTAATAGGTCTTAGCCCTGCAGGAAGTAAGAATTTTGGATAGCCTGTTATCTGTTGTATTTCTGAAGAATGCCCCTGATGAGTTGGTAGGTATACACTTTGAGCAATTACATAAATACGATCAACTAAAGCAGGGTAAGCCTCAACAATTTTATTTTTCCCGTCATCATTAAATACTGTAATTCCACAAGACTCATCAGCGACAGAGTTTATCAATAGTGCCGCTGCGTTATTTTTCAAATCTTCGTTCACGTCTGTACCACCAGTCGTTAGTATATAGGGTTTACGTAATTCAAGATGAGGATACTGTTTAAACCATGTAGCAAATCGCTTTAAATGGAGCGCATGATAAATATCAGCTTTATTGAAATACGCTTCCCAATCAGCGTCCCAATGATCTTCCTCATAAGCAAACACACGAACCGTGACATCCCACATTTTAAATCCCTCTACAAGTCGCTTGGCCGTTGTTGAATTACCACGATTCTGCTTGTAATAAGGAGTAAAAAAAAGGATTTTAGGATTTTCTATCGAGCCAATCTTCAACTGCTGCCACTCTCCATTTCCGCTCACTCTCTTGTCTAATGGTCAAACCAAGCTTATCTAACTTTTCTAAAAATGGAACTAAGTACTTTCTTGACAATCCAGTTGCTACTTTTGCTTCATTTAAAGCAAATAACTCATTTGTTTCTTGTTTTAATTTCCATACAGCTTCTTTAAAAGGCACCTCATGGATCGAAAGTTTATCATCAAGTTGAAATAACATTTCTTGTTGATGGAAGTAATGAATCAATTCTTCATGAATAGTTTGCGGAATTTGTTGCCCGGTTAAATGATTTTGAAGTGCTGTCACTTGTAAGCCTTCATTTTTTAGCTCATGTAATACTCGCTCTACACGTTTTTGCCATTGTTGTGGCGGGTGAGGCGTATGGCTAGGTAGTGCGACATATGGGCCACGAATATTAAACCATTGCTGTTTCACACCTTCTTCTAGCAACCAATCGACAATCTTTTTTGGGTATGTTTGTATATAGCTTTGTACGATTTCTGCTTTTTTAATCCCTTCTCGAAGCGAAAACGTAGCATGATATCGATCTAGCTCAGTCTGAAGCGACTCTCGTAGTGAACGGATAACTCTTTTACTCGTTAGTTCTCCTCCTGGTAGCTGGTACACGTGCTCATTTTTATGTGTTATTTCCAACAGCTCATCTTCAGCGATATTCAGTTCCTTACTCGCCTCTTTTATTTGCATTACTTTCTTTTCTAGTAAAATTTGATCCAACCGTTCTGCTGGAGTTGCGTTCTTTTTTTGCTCAAGCATGTGCACTGTTTCTTTGCCAAAACGATATTTCGTCCCATGCGGATCAATCACTGTTCCACCACCAACTGTTTCCATCGGTGTCGGGCGCCTAATAATGAAACGATCTCCTCTTCTCGTCACAATCGGTTCGTCCAATCGGAGCTGGCAAACAATGGTTTCATTGCCTTCCGCTAATTCATTCCGATCAAAGAAGACAATTTTTCCGTACACTTCCGCAGTGCCAATATGCAATTTTATCGCTCCGCGTTGCTTCAAACTAAACTCAAGGTCAGCTACTGTTGAAAGCGCAACATCAATCGTCTCCGTTGTCTCATAATGACCACTCGCTACAAGAACATCGCCTCTTTTTATCTCATCTTTTGAAACACCGCCCACATTTACGGCAACTCGTTGCCCAGCTCGTCCCCTTTTACGAGACTGATGATGAACTTGTAATTGTCTTGCTCGAACGGAAATGCGTTGTGGCAACAGCTCTAACACATCTCCTTCATTCACATTTCCTTCGTAGACTGTTCCTCTTACAACCGTTCCTTGACCATGAACTGTAAACACTTGATCAATCGGCAAGCGAAAAGCCCCACTCGCGTCTCTCGTAGGTCGTCCAACTAGCCCATTTTTAATTCCCTCTCTTAACTCATCAATTCCTTTGCAACTGAGACTATCAACAAAAAATAATAAACTCTCTTCTAAAAAGGTCCCTTCAACCGCTTCTCTAATATCTAGTTCTACAAGCTCTCGCATCTCATCATCGACACGATCTATTTTCGTAACGACAATAATTCCCTGTTCAACACCAAGCAATCGCAATATATCAATATGCTCGCGTGTCTGTGGCATGATGCCTTCATCACTAGCTACAACAAGCATAACTAAATCGATTCCAGCAACACCAGCAATCATTTGTCTGATAAAGCGCTCATGCCCAGGTACATCAATTAGCGATACTTCCATCTCATCACTAAGTTTTAACGGAGCATAACCTAATTCAATCGAGATGTTCCGTTCCTTTTCTTCCTTCAAACGATCTGTATCTATATTCGTCAGAACTTTCGTTAACGTTGTTTTCCCATGATCAATATGACCAGCCATTCCAACCGTGTAATGATTCATAATGCCAAATCCCTCTCTACAATTGCCAATTTCGTAACGTTTTTTTATCATACTATATACGTTCTGTTGAAACAAAAGAAATGAATGTGGAGTGAAGAGATCACCCTCTTTTTATTCTTGAATGTTTAAGATAAGAAAAAACAAGCAATATATGAGTAAAGAGCAAAGGAGACTTAAGATGAATAAAGACGAGATTATGCAAAGAATCAACAAAGTAAAAAAGAACAATACCGATCACGAAATCTTCATTCAACCGAGACCGCCTGAAGAATTTGGCGATGCTGTAGAACTATCTTTTAATGAGAAGGAACAAACATTTCATGCTATTGTGTTTGACCCTGATACAGATGAGGTTTTTTCTGAGAAGGATTTGCCAAATACAGATCAGACCTTTTCATTCATAACTAAGGTACTAGAGCCAAAAGGAAACGAAGATCAGAACCAACAAAAAGATTATATCGATTTAGACTTAGGGGAACCCGAAAGTTAAACGTTTTTTTCAGTACTTTCACTGGTAGATGAAAAGAGAAGATTATACATTTTATCCTTATTATAGTAAGATTCTAACACCAAGCAAGATTTTCAGTTTATTTAGAGAGTAAATACTCACTTGTAACGATATCAAATCAGAAACGGAGGAAATTACAAATGCCAACTATAAAAGTAGAGGGAAAAGGTTCGTTCCAAGTTGAAGAAGGAAACAAATTAGTACTTGCCTTAGAGGATCATGGTGTAGACATTCTCCACCGTTGTGGCGGAAAAGCAAAATGCACAACTTGCCGTGTCGAAATTTTAGAAGGAGAGGCAGGTTCAATTAGTGAGGCAGAAGCAGCCATTCTTGATGCAAAGGGTTATAGAGAAGAAAACATTCGTCTATCCTGTCAAGTGCGAGTTCATTCAGATCTTTTGGTGAAGCCGATCATGACAGCTTCTGAGTCTGGTATGGAGCCCGGCACAAGACCAGAAGAGTAAGTGAATTAATCAATATCAATTTAAACTCCTAGTTATACACGGAGCTATTGCTAGGACTGTCTCAGCTGAGATAGTCCTATTTTGTTATGAATTTCAACATACGTATGTTTCAGTTACTCTACAATCAATCGCGATTATCAAAAACGAAGGAGTGTGAAGAAATGTTCCAAAAAAAAAACCAAGAAAGAAAGTACACATTATAAAACTAAAAATTTTTCAGTAATCAACTCAGTGTGACCAACAAAAATAAGTGTTGGCCACACTCATTTTAGTCATTATTCTATCCATAATCATTTGGACATGCTTTAAATGTAAAAAATAACTTCACATAAAATGACACATACTTAGTTATAAGAAATTGTAATCAGGGAAGTGAATGATTTTGGACTTAGCAAAAGAGTTAGTTATCCTTTTCTTTAGAATTATTACGGTTTTACCACTTATGATATTTATCACCATCATGATGGGAAGACGCTCTATCGCTGAATTACCTGTGTTTGATTTTTTAGTTGTGATTACACTTGGAGCTGTTGTTGGGGCTGATCTAGCTGATCCAAACATCGACCATATCCATACTGGGGTTGCGGTTATATTGATTGGACTATTTCAAATTGTGGTTACAAAATGGAAAATTTCAAACAGAACATTTGGCAGATTAATCACGTTTGAACCAACTATTGTTATTCATAATGGTCAATTTCTAGTCAAGAACTTATACAAAATTCGTTATTCAATTGACAACATACTACAAATGCTAAGAGAAAATGATATTTTTGATGTAAGTCATGTAGAACTTGCAATAGTTGAGGCTAATGGTCAATTAACTATCCACAAGAAACCTTCGAAGGCTACAGTCACCCTAGAAGATATGGGTTTAACTAAGTCAGCAGATCTTTCCTACCCTGTAGTAATTGATGGCAAGCTATATAAAGAAGTATTAGAGCAATTACACCTTTCTGAAGATTGGTTCTATCAGGAATTAAGTAAGTTAGAGATTAGAGATATTAAGTCTATTTTCTTTGCTTCTTTAACCGATCAAAAACAACTACATGTTTCCTTAAACAATAATCAAGTAACCATAATGAAAAAATTGCCTCCTATTTTTCATTAAAAATTCTATTTGTTCCGTTACTTTTAA
Source organism: Halalkalibacter lacteus (assembly GCF_036663595.1). Lineage (NCBI taxonomy): Bacteria > Bacillati > Bacillota > Bacilli > Caryophanales > Bacillaceae > Halalkalibacter > Halalkalibacter lacteus. The sequence goes on along the minus strand of NZ_JAWRVL010000011.1, from coordinate 23,935 downwards.
CTGTTACTTTTCCATGTTAAATGTTATATTCCTTTAATTTCTCAAAGGTGCTAGTTGTTTACCAACAATTTTGTACGTACCATTAATAATTAGTTACTTTAAAAAGCAAATGAATTGGGGGTGCTTTTTTGGACTTTAACTGGATTTGGAAAGCAATTCTTATTGTGATTGTTGGCACACATATTTTACGATTAGCAGGAAGAAAATCAATTTCTCAACTTACAGTATCACAAACTGTCATTATGATATCAATTGGGAATTTAATGATTCAACCTGTAAGCAACCGCAGTATTTGGGTTACATTTATGATCGCTTTAATATTGGTATTGGTATTAATGGCACTAGAATACTTTCAAGTTAAATCAGATAAGTTTGAGAGCTTCATCACCGGAAAGGAAATAATTGTAATTAATAATGGTGTAATTGATGAACAGAATTTAAAGAAATTACGTTTAACTGTAGATCAATTAGAAGTTCGCTTACGACAGTCAGGTATAGCAAGAATAAGTGATGTCAAAATAGCCACGATTGAACCGAGTGGTTTATTAGGCTATACGCTACAAGAATATGCTCAACCTGCCACAAAACAGGATATTCAAACTTTATTGAATTATATTCATAGTCAATTACCTGCAGGTCAGCCACCTCCTATCATTACTCAACAGCTAAATAATGGAACTGTTTTTTCAGGGGAGAAAAACAATCAGGACACTTATACCCCACCTAAACATCTACAGTAACATTCATAAATAATAGGACTTATTTACAATACCGAAATCCATGTCGCATTGAGTAAAAACGGGTTCATATTCAATATTTTTATTTAAATCGTTATGGTATGGAGACGCTAAAAGCGTATGCTGAGTTACAACAACGAGACGAATTATAGTAAGAACGTTATTTCACATAACAAGTCAAAGTTTATCTGCTTACCAGGAGGTCTTATTTTGCAAAGTGCTAAGGTTCGATATATAACTTTTGTTTCAACCCTTACTAAATGGATAGTTTTTGGAAGTCTTATTGGTGTATTCGTAGGATCGACAACAGCTTTTCTCTTACATACTAATGATTTACTTGGAGAAACAAGAGACGCACATTCGTGGTTAATACTTCTACTCCCTCTCGGAGGTGTGATTATCGGTTTCCTTTATAAATATTTCGGTAAGGAATCTCATAAAGGGAACAACCTCGTTTTTGAAGATATTCAAGGAAAGGGGAAAGTTCTCAAGAGAATGGGACCTATTGTATATCTGGGGACATTTGTTACAATCTTACTTGGCGGCTCCACCGGAAGAGAAGGAGCAGCTATCCAAATGGGATCAAGTATAGCAGCAGTAGTTAACCGGTTGTTCAAAGTTATCAAAATTGATCAAAAAATATTGATAATGAGTGGAATAAGCGGTGGGTTTGGTGCAGCTTTCGGCACACCAATAACAGGAGCCATATTTGGGATGGAAGTAGCAGCCTAGGGGAAAATGAAATTTGAAGCATTAATTCCTTGTTTTGCTGCCAGTTTTGTAGGTCACCTTGTTGCTACTAGAGCCTGGGGAGTCGAACATGAACAATTCATCTTAAAAAGCGTACCTGATATTTCTTCTATTACTATTATAAAAGTTATAATTTTAGCCATTATATTTAGTTTTGTCAGTGTTTTATACAGTCAATTACGACATGGGATTCAAAAGTATTCCACAAAATATTTAGGAGATCCCATGTTACAGGGCTTTGTTGGCGGCATTATAATCGTAGCATTAGTCTATGTAATAGGCTCTACAGACTATAATGGACGTGGTTTAGATATTATTGAAGAAGCCTTTACTGGAGAAGTACCACATCATGCTTTTTTAGCCAAGTTAATATTTACTGCTGTCACAATGGGATCTGGCTTTGTCGGTGGAGAAGCAATTCCTCTATTTTTTATGGGTTCAACCTTGGGAAATTCCTTATCAGCAATAATAGATTTACCAAGCTCTTTCCTTGCTGCTCTAGGACTTATCGCAGTTTTTTGTGGTGGAGCTAATGTACCAATAGCAGCGTTCATTATGGGTATAGAAATGTTCGAAGGCAAAGGAATTGAATATTTTTTTACCACTTGTGTGATCAGTTATATTTTTTCAGGACACCATGGAGTTTGGCCTTCCCAACAAATATATGAGCCTAAGAGTAGAATGCTGAATCTTCCTTCTGGGGAATCGATTTCTACAATTGAACAAAAGAAAAAGGGTTAGCCTTAAAGTTGTTCTTTAATACATTCATTTGAGGTAAGGACTAACTTTAGGTTTAACTTGAAGTAACGCCATAATCGTTACAGGCAACAAGGTAGCATCCCATGGAATATACGCCGGTATTAAAGGTAAAACAGAATGTTTATAATACCAAAAACCTAATTGAACACCAAGAGAATCCAAAAAAGTTGAAAGAAACATAACGAAAAAACCAACAGTCAATAGTCGTAATGTACTCTCTTTTCTTCTAAATACAATCCATAAAACCCAAGGTAACATACTGAGACTGACCCCTACCCACCATTGCCAAGTAAATAGTACACTGTCCACCCATATTGAATATTTTGCATTTGTATGTTCACTGACCTGTTTATATAATTCTTCTAACTTTTCTGCCTCTTTTATAAGATAAGTTCCCAACAAACGAACACATTAAATCACCTATAAATTGGTAAATACACACTTTATCTTTCAAGTATGAACAAACCAAATCGCTTGCATGCGATTTGATTTGTTACACTAACATTTTCTCACTTAAGTGAAATTGTTACTCACACAGGAGTTCTCTTGGAAAACTCAAATGAACATCAAGATCCATTTTTTAAATTTTTTAACACCATAGGCATTTTCTTGTCTTCTTCTTTACCCTTTTTCTCCCGCTGCTTATTACCTGGATTATTTGCTGATTGAAACCTTGCTGCATCCATTCCATCGATTATATTTGTCAATGCTAACCCCCCCTTCATTTTTATTTTTCCTATTAAATAAAGTTTGAGTCATTTTCACAACAATAACCTTGCAACAAAAAAGAAGAGAGTCCCGCAAAAGTTACCCTTTCATTCATGAGGCTACTGAAATAGGTCGTTTTTCGAGGGCACTGAAAAAGGTAAAAAGCAACCTTTTTCAGTGCCCTCCGTTTTTCACCTTTTTCAATGCCTTCTCATTCATAATCCTTTTTTGTTTCCCCTTCAAAAAATTCAAAATAACATGGGCGGCTACTCGACTCGTCATATCGCGAAAATCAACAGTCGGATCCACTTCGACAATTTCGAGTCCTTCCACCATCGATTGTTCTCCTAAATACGTAATCGCCTCAAAAAGATCTATCGTATTCATCCCTCCTGGTCCAATTGCGGGACATCCTGGTGCTTGTGATTGATCAATTACGTCCATATCAACCGAAACGTAGATGGAGTCGGCCTGTTTTTTTAATGTTTCAATGGATTCTTTCATTATGTCTATAATTTTGTTATTCCGAACATCTTTCATTGTATATATCGTTACACCTTTCTTGTTTACATAATCATGATATGGTTTACTATTTGAAAAATCACGAATTCCAACTTGAATGAGATTCTCTCCAACAATGGTTTCTGTTTCTAATAAGCTTCGAAATGGCGTACCATTGCTTGGTCCCCCATCGATCAAATTCCTCACATCATGATGCGCATCAAATTGGATAATGCCAACCTTGCCTTTTGCCTCAGAGAACCCTTTAACAGTCGGGTACGTGATCGAATTATCTCCCCCAAGAACTATCGGAAGCCAGGCAGGATTCTCTTTAAGCAAACTGTGAACCGTCTCATAAACTCGATTTTGTGATTGAATAATATCGGTGACATGCATTGTGATATCGCCTAAATCTTGAATAGTCCAATTGGCTAAATCGAGATCTTCCTCTATTGAATACGTAGAAAACCCCGATAAAGCCTTTCGAATCGTACCAGGGGCAAAGCAAGCTCCGGAATGACTAATCGATGATTTGGAGAGAGGGGCGCCAATGAGCCCGATCCCTCCTATAGAACTACCGTCCCATGCATGAATAATATCTCCTACCTTTGTTACCTCAGAATCGACAAAGGATCCATTAGCTTTTTGAAGATAAGGAAACTGTGTCAACGATGTCCCTCCTTTTTGAAATGATTCGACCATTTTTAATAACTGTATTAACGTGATTCACTCCGTAATGATAAGGGAGGTAGAAATAATTTGGTGCATCCCAAATGACAACATCTGCTTTGCGACCAACAACGAGCTGTCCTGCTTGCTCACCGCGACCAATCGCATAGGCCGCATTGACAGTCATCGCATTCCAAATTTCTTCTGGTGTCATCTTTAACCGCAGTGCAGCAAATGTCATGATCAGTTGAATGTTTTCTGTCGGGCAGCTACCTGGATTGAAATCTGTTGCGAGCGCGACCGTCACACCTTCATCAATCATTTTTCGTGCTCTTGCAAAAGTGTCTTTGCCAAGATAAAACGTTGTCCCAGGTAACAGGACGGCAATAGTCCCTGTTGTAGCTAACCTTTTAATTCCTTCATTGGATGCCCCAACAAGATGATCCGCAGAAATCGCTCCTAAATCGACTGCTAATTCTGTCCCTCCTAAAGGATCGATTTCATCTGCATGTATTTTTAACCCAAATCCCTTTTCCTTCGCTTTCAATAAGAAATCACGAGACTGCTCAACTGTAAACACACCCGTCTCAGTAAAGATATCAACAAATTCAGCCAATTCTTTTATTTTGATCAAATCAAGCATTCCAAGCATTTCATCTAAAAAGCCTTGTGGGTCTTCTTTATACTCTTGTGGAATTGCGTGAGCTCCTAAGAAGGTAGAAACAAGATCCATTGCATGAGTTTGCTGAAGTCGTTTTGCTACTTTTAATTGCTTCATCTCCGTTTCTACATCTAAGCCGTATCCACTTTTTGCCTCAGCGGTTGTGACTCCGTATGAGAGCATACGATCTAGATGGAAGCTCGCTTTTTCAAACAAGTGATCCTCTGATGCAGCACGTGTACGTTCAACCGTAGAAAGAATGCCACCACCTTGCTTTAAAATGTCAAGGTACGGAACACCTTGTTGCTTTAACGCCATTTCATGTTCACGCGAGCCTCCAAACACGACATGAGTATGTGGATCAACAAGTCCCGGTGTAACAAGCTTTCCTTGACAATCAATGATGGCATCAGCTTGAATCCCTTTCGACGTTTTCCCGATATAGGCGACCTTGCCATTTTTCATCCCGACAACAGCCTCTTCAAGCATCGATAGTTGCTGCATGTCTTTCCCTGCTCTTGGACCAGCTGATTCCATCGTTAGCAATTGACCGATATTCGTAAGTAGTAAATCAACATGTTGAGTCAAAACGATTCCTCCTCTAACTTACTTGTTTTCATTCATCGGAATAACAACATTTCTCTCTTTTGCTACATCCTTCGCAAGCTCATACCCTGCATCAGCATGGCGAATGATCCCCATACCAGGATCTGTCGTAAGAACGCGCTCCAATCGTTCTTCAGCTAGTTGTGTTCCATCTGCTACGACAACCATACCTGCATGCAATGAGTACCCCATTCCTACACCGCCACCATGATGGACCGATACCCAGCTTGCACCTGCAGACGTGTTGATCAATGCATTCAAGATCGCCCAATCCCCAACTGCATCACTACCGTCTAACATTGCTTCTGTTTCTCGATTTGGTGAAGCAACCGACCCACAATCTAAATGATCGCGTCCAATAACAACGGGTGCTTTTAACTCGCCATTTCGAACAAGCTCATTGATTGCAAGACCCATCTTCTTTCGCTCACCATAGCCTAACCAGCAAATACGAGATGGAAGGCCTTGGAATGCCACCTTCTCTTGAGCCATATCAATCCAGCGACATAACGCTTCATTTTCAGGGAATAGCTCCTTAATTAACTGATCTGTACGATAAATATCTTCCGGATCTCCCGATAACGCGACCCAACGGAACGGCCCTTTTCCTTCGCAGAATAATGGACGAATATAAGCTGGAACAAAACCTGGGAAATCAAAAGCGTTTTCTAAGCCTTCGTCTAGTGCCACTTGACGAATGTTATTTCCGTAATCAAACACAATCGATCCTCGCTTTTGCAGTTCTAGCATTGCTTCAACATGTTTTCTCATGCTTGCGTTTGCTAATTGAACATATCTAGTCGCATCCGTTTCACGAAGAAGAGTAGCTTCTGCTAGAGAAAATCCTTCAGGCACGTAGCCATTTAGTGGGTCATGAGCAGACGTTTGATCGGTAACAATATCAATATGGACATTACGAGCGATAATCTCATGATGAATAGCGGCAGCATTTCCTACTAAACCTATTGAAAGTGGCTCTCCTTTTTGTTTTGCCTCTAGTGCCCAGTCAAGCGCTTCATCCAATGAGCTCGTCATCTTATCACAATATTTCGTTTCGATTCGTTTTTGGATTCGGGACTCATCAACATCAACAGCTATGACAACCCCATCATTCATCGTTACCGCTAGAGGCTGCGCTCCCCCCATACCGCCTAGACCAGCAGTTAACGTTAATGTACCTTTTAAACTATTACCAAAATGCTGTCTTGCAATTTCTGCAAATGTTTCATAGGTTCCTTGCAAAATCCCTTGAGTGCCAATGTAGATCCAGCTTCCTGCTGTCATTTGCCCATACATCATTAATCCTTCTTTTTCAAGCTTGTTAAAATGATCCCAATTTGCCCATTTAGGAACGAGTACGGAGTTAGATAACAAGACTCTCGGTGCAGTTGGATGTGTTTTAAACATTCCTACTGGTTTTCCTGATTGAATGAGTAACGTTTCATCATCTTCTAGCTTCTTTAAAGAATGAACAATTGCATCAAAGGATTCCCAGTTTCTCGCCGCTTTTCCGATTCCACCATACACAATTAAATGCTCAGGCTTCTCGGCAACCTCTGGATCCAAATTATTGTAAAGCATTCGTAACACAGCTTCTTGCTCCCAGCCTTTACATTCTCTTTCCACACCCTTTTTTGCCTGAATGATTCGCTTTTGAATTGTCATTTTACCCTCTCCTCTTATGAATGAATGTTTGTTTCTGCCTTATTAAAGTGAAACGATTCTACTTTCAACCAATTATTCATCGCTTCAATATCGTTTGAGAACACACGGTCTTTGCTAATTGTTGGCACTACTTCTCTGCCTTTTGTAAAAATTTGATTCGTTACATGTGCCATTTTTTCTATTCCTCTAATTTCCGTTGCTTGCATCGCACATATCGCTTCAATGGCTAGCACTCGGCGAGTATTTGTGATAACTTGATAAGCATGCCTTGATCCAATTGTCCCCATGCTGACATGATCTTCTTGATTTGCAGACGAAGGAATTGAATCAACACTTGCTGGATGTGCCAATGTTTTATTTTCTGAAACAAGTGATGCTGCCGCATATTGCATAATCATCGCACCAGATTGTAGACCTGGCTCTGGGCTTAAAAACGGCGGTAAATCATTCAATTGCGGATTAACTAAGCGCTCAATTCGACGCTCTGAAATGTTCGCGAGTTCGGCGATTGCAATCGCGAGAAAGTCCATCGCAAATGCAATTGGCTGCCCGTGGAAGTTTCCACCTGATAACACTTTTTCGCCATTATCAAAAATGAGAGGATTATCCGTAGCGGCATTCATTTCAATTTCTAGTTTTTCTTTAACATAGTTCAACGTCTGCCAAGTTGCCCCATGAACTTGAGGAATGCATCGAATCGAATAGGCATCTTGTACACGGATTTCTCCTTGCTTCGTCGTTAATTGACTATCAATTAAATATGAACGAATTCGCTCCGCTACATCAACTTGCTCCTTGTATCCTCTAGCAAGATGAATGTCTTCATCAAACGCATCAATAATGCCATGTAAGCCTTCGATCGTCATTGAAGCAATCATTTCCGATTGGTACGCGAGCTTCTCAGCTTCCAAGTACGTAACAACGCCCATAGCGGTCATCGCCTGAGTGCCATTAATAAGTGCCAATCCTTCTTTTGCTGTTAACGTAATTGGAAAAATGCCTTCTTTTGTTAATGCGTTAATGGCCGAAACTTTCTCCCCTTTATAAAAGGCCTCTCCTTCTCCAATTATTACAAGTGCCAAATGCGAAAGAGGTGCTAAATCACCGCTTGCTCCAAGTGAGCCTTGCTGCGGGATCACAGGGTGAATGTTTGCATTCACTAAATCTAACAGTCTTTCAATTACAACCGGACGAACACCGGAATAACCTTTTAATAAAGCATTTGCGCGTAGGAGCACCATTGCTCGTGACACAACCTCTGGAAAAGGCTCGCCAATCCCACAAGAATGAGAACGAATTAAATTTAATTGCAAAGACTCTACATCGTCTTTGCCAATATAGACATCACTAAACTTTCCAAAGCCTGTTGTTATACCGTATACGATACGTTCCTCATCAACGATTTTCTCAACTGCGTTTCGGCTTTTCTGCACCTTTTTCATGCTCTCATCTGAAAACGTCACTTTCTCCCCATCAAAAAGGACCCGACGCACTTCAGAAAAGGTCAAGGTTTGGCCATTTAATGTAACCATTCTTCTCTCTCCCTTCAGTTTCTTTAGCTAAGTAAAGAAGCAATAGAAAAGGGGGCTATATCACTGAAATCCAAAGAAGATTTCAAGATATAGCCCCCTATTAACTAAAATACTATGGGCAATTTATATGTGATTAATTCCTAAACCAATCGTTTCATGCTCAGATCCCTTTACGGGTGCACCAATTGTGCCGTACAAGGAAACAGCAAGCCAATCTCCCTCTTGCTCGTTGTCATATGGATTCCCACGTAAAACGGCAAAAGTTAAGCCGACCGTCCTAAGAACTGATCCTAATTGAACTTGGCCTCTTGTTACACCGTGTAATGATTCAATAATTGCATGATACAAAGCATGAGATTCACGATAAACGTTAGACTGGATAACCCCATTTTTCTTAGCCGCTGTTTCAATTGCTGCCACTACCTTATGCGCTTCCATCGAACCAACTTTTCCGATACAGCCCTTCCAATTCTTCTGTTCGAGCTTTGTAAGCTGTCCAGTTGCATCATCAGAAAGTAACAAAAGAATCGCGTGTCGACCAATACGATTATCTTTGCTCAATGCCATTAACAACAACTCTTTCACGTTTCTAAGTATCTAATATCTAGTAACTGATTTTAGTGTAAGCGCTTATAGTGGAAGTGTCAACAATAATTTCCAATTTAATTCAGTAAATGAAATTTTCATTTTCGATGCGAAAGAGTCACTAGGTCATTCACTTTTATTGTAGTAATAGAATATGCTATTCACTTTCCTTGAAAAAGTGAACCTAAAGTATAAAATGGCAGCCGTTGCAGGCAAGAAATACGAAGCAAGAATGGGGAATACTTTTCAACTTTATTAATCTGCATATAACGATTTATGGTCTACCTCCCAATACAAAAAAAGAACGACGATATTAATCGTCGCTTCCCGTTTGGCCGAACCGCTCCAATTTGATTATCGTAACGCATGGAACGTAGATTTTTCTTTGTCGTTGTTAACGATGACAACGTCAACTTCTTCCACTTCTTCTTCTTGCGTCAAAATATTCAATTTCTTCATTTTCTTGATACGGTTCACTTGAAATAGAGGTACAAATTAAAATTTAACACTAATAGTACAATAAGCAGAAGGCTAATAATCCAAGCTAAAAGAGGTTTTTTATAATGGATTGGAAATAAAATAAACATCATCATAATAAATAGTATTGAGTACCAAAATTCCCAACCGTTGTGATGAGAAAATAAGCCAAAATGGAGGTTGATAAATTCAGCAATACTGTAAATGAAAACCCATAAAACATAATGAAAGACTCTTTTTCTCCATTTATCCGTTCTAAAGAAGTATTTTAAATAAATCAGAATCGTCGCAGGATAACTAACCAGCATATACAATAGTGAGATAGTTGTATGATTCGGAAGTAGTCCAGGAAGTAAGTTTTCATGGAATATCCATAAAGCATGATTATGGGTTAAAAAATTATGTATCAGGTCACATAAAACAAGAAAAAGTATTGTTGGATAATATTTTTGCCAGTTTCTCCAATCTCCCCAACGCCAAGCTGCTAAAAAATACAAAAGATTATAGATAATATGCATTAATTTTCAAATCCTTATGTTAGTTGTCATGTATATGTAGTTTTTATTTTTCACATTATTTGTTATTCCATCCCCTAATAATTAAAAAATGTAAAAATCATAACATCATTAGGGACTCCAAGAATTTTAAGGTGATAAGAACAACTAGCTTCCAAATGATTAAGGGTCGCCTAAGCCATGCCATTCTATGTATTTTTTAGTAGAACTGCTTTGTAAGGAATTGTTTCTAGACTAGTCACACGATAAGTAAATGCAATTAAAACTACTTAGTATTTTTCGCGAGACCAACTAGTTCCTTTTCGAGGAAACCAAAACGTTAGATAGAATAACACACTTTCCATAAGCTTTAGCCTATTACTTGACGAAAATAATTAAGTGGTGCATAATGAAAAGCGTCTGATTTAAGTGGAAAACCTTTTGATCACCCACAATAACGTTGATAAATCAATACTTCATGGGGCTGGCTGTGACACTGGTGTTCGCCACGGTCTTCAAAACCGCTTGGGAGGCGCGTGCCGTCTCCGCTAGGTTCGATTCCTAGACAGTCCCGCCAAACCCTTGTCGCGCAAGGGATATGAGGAATTGTTGACCGAAGAGTTATTTGAAAATAGATGATAAGTCCAACACGGTTTTCTAAACGAAATACATAAGACCGATACAGTGAGCTATTGAATTTTTAATATTCCTTCTCCGTCATGATAACTAGTCACCAAGCCACTTTGATCAAATTTAATCCAAGATTGCTTTCCGTACCACCATGAACCTGCTACTATCGAATCCGGTGAACCCATTACTAATTTTACGTGTTCTTGTGTACTGCCTAATGAAAAGAATTCCTCATTTAATGCTTCTTCTTCAAAGTTATCTTCTTCATAATAAGAGCCTGCTTTAGTAGAACCATAAATTAATTCTAACTCAGCATTTAACTCTTCGTTTAGTGCATTTAATTCAGTTAATTGCTCTTTAAGATCATCAATTTCTTCAAGGTAAGCGTTATTGCTACCATTCAAGTCAATGACATCGGTTGTACTATAATATGTGCTTTACATTTTGATCGATAAACGAACGCACATTCGCATGTAATAGGAGTAAAAAGGTGATTTCCTTTGAATCACATCGAACGAAACAATTGAAGAGTTGATGTTATGGACTGGAAGAAGTAAAGAGGATTTACTTGCGGTTCTTAGACGACTTAATAAAATTTGAATACAGCATGTGATATTCAACGTTTGTTAGTTTACGGTTGAGCTTTAATTCAAATTGTTTAACTACATCAGCAAAGTTTGTTTCCATGTTCAAACACTCCCTTTCTTTTTTATATTATATGGGAATTTTTGGACATATCAACAAAATGGGATATTTCTTAATAAAGAATTTACAAGCCCCAACAATGTATAAAAATTACAACAATTGTATATTATTTTAATTAACATGGTTATTAGACATCCAAACAACTCCACAAACCATGTAAAGCCCACAGATGATGGTTAATGTGGGCTTTTCTTTTTAATTGATATACGAACACACATTCGTATATAATAAGAATACACATTAGAAATGAGGTGTTCTTATGCTCCAAAATAAGATATCAAAAGGTTCAAATCTACGTTGGGAAGGCTCAAGAATTATGCTTCCTGAGCATGTACAAGAATTACGCAAACGTAAATTTGAACAGACTAAGGTTGCTAAACATGAATTAGACGAACAAGAGCTGCAAGAATTAGGTTTTGTTGTGATAGATTCGTTGAAGCATGAATTAGAAGTTAAAGTGACATACCTTATTTCTTATTTCTATTACCCAATTGATCTTTGAAACGGTATCACTTGGAAGGACATTTCGAGGGACTAACTTTTCAACTAAACACATCAGACTAGAAAGTGAGGGATTGTATACTCTTCTTTTATAGTCTTTATCGTACGACACAATTAAATAACGAAGACAATTCTCAATTTCAAAAAGCTTTCTGTAAGATTCTAATGTACGTAATGATGGTGTGATAGTTATTTCATTATGTTGCATAGACATGCCTCCTTTTATTCAATATTATCTATATTTTGGCAGTTTTCAACAAAAGGAGATAATAATCTGACATGGAATGGGAGTAGAGTCAGAATATCCAGAAGAACAAGCTAATATTGTTTTTCACAATTTAGTTTAATCAAAAGTTTGTGAAAAGTAATCTTCAACGGGAAGCGTTAATCACAGAGAATGCTTTTAATTTTATCGTATATTGATGTCACTAAAAAGGGGTCTACCTCACCAGCTACTTAGTAAGTAACTAACAAGGTAAACCCCTCTAAATATTATGTGCATATGGTTAGATTATCCACTTTATAGCTCATATGAGAAACGAAAATAAAGAACGAATAACCTATCAATATCAACATCAGTACCAATTTCTTGTTCAAGATTCATCAACTTTACAATAGTATTTTCCATTGGAGATCACTGCTTTGATCCTTGAATGGGGTCTGAGTGAATAACCGACGACACTTTAAGAGCTTGATTACTTAACACAGCTACCTGTTCTAATATTCAGTTAATTAGCTGATCAAGACTGTATGATACATTAGTCACCTATAAAGAAATATATTGTGCAGTATCCGTCAAATATGAAAAGGCGATCACATTTGATGCAGATCGGCTCTTAGATCTACTTAGTCTGTTAACAGTATCGTTGCACTGCGCAATAAATAGATCTGTTATTTTTTCGTCGTGCATATTCAACATTAACACCCTAAACAAAAAAGACGCGTTATTAGATAAACGCGCCCGATTGTTGAATTCTTTATTCAAACAACTCATCGACAACATGTTTTAAAATCTCGTTAGACTGAATTTCCTTGCTCAATTCGTAAATATTAGACAACACAATTAATTCATCTACTTGATACATCTGTTGGAATTCAATTAGATCACGGCGAATTGTTTCTGGATCCCCCATGATTGTATATCCTAGTCGATGATGAAGAATTTCTAATTCAAATTGTGATAACGATTCAAGGAAATATTCAGTTGGTGGAATAAGCTGACTTAAATTATTTGTATAAATATCAATATAAACCTGTAAATGACTTGCAGAAATAAAGGATGCGTCTTCCATTGAATCTGCTGCTATCACATTAATACAAGCGATCACATAAGGCTCTTGTAAATAAGAAGACATCTATGAAGTTCACAAGGCTGCTCCTAATGCTCAGATTCTTTCTGTTCATATGGAAGCTGTTAACCATTGGACATTATCTAGAGAAGAATTAAAAAACTTTAGTAAAGAAAAAGAGTTTTTAAGCAACATTTTAGTACCAGAAGATGGTGAATCATACTCATTTTAATATGAACACCGACAATATTGTCGTGTTGATATTTAAAATTAAGAAATAAGAAGAAGGTCATAATTATCTACCATTTAATTGTGACCTTCTTCTAATTATAAATATAAGCGATGCGAATATATGAAATAACATGCACAAAGGATGACAAATAAATTCGAAAGGCTATAAAGCTATTTCGTTTAGGAGGTAGAGTTGTGGCAAAAAAAGTTGAAAATACATCAACACATCAGCCTTTATGGTTGCAAGAATATATTGATTTTCCTAAAAAACAAAACCAACTTTATAAAAAAACATTAAAAATCTTGATTCTTTCTCAAATCTTTGGGGGAGCAGGACTTGGTGCTGGGATAACAGTTGGAGCGCTTCTTGCAAAAGAAATGTTAGGTTCAGAAAATGCAGCAGGAATTCCAATTGCCCTCTTTACTATTGGATCTGCCGTAGCTGCCCTACTTATAGGAGCATCCTCACAACGTTTTGGTCGTAGAGCTGGACTTGCAGGTGGTTTCCTTATAGGTGGATTAGGTGCTATAGGTGTTGTAATTGCGGCTTTAATCAACAGCATTGCCCTTTTATTTGTTGCTCTTCTTATTTATGGAGCAGGTATGGCTTCTAATCTTCAAGCTCGGTATGCAGGGACAGACCTTGCAAATGAGAAACAACGAGCGACTGCTGCAAGTATGGCCTTGGTTTCTACTACTTTAGGAGCTGTAGTAGGTCCTAACTTAGTTACTCCAATGGGAGAATTTGCAGAATCAATTGGTGTTCCAAATTTAGCTGGTCCGTTTATCATGTCAGGAGCAGCTTTTATTATTGCTGGATTAATTCTCTTAATTTTTCTTCGTCCAGATCCACTGTTTGTATCTACAGCAATTGCGAATGCTGAGAAAAAAGACCATAAAGTTCAGACAGGAGGAAGTCTAAAAAATCCTACCATAAACAAAAAAGGAATTATGGTTGGAGCTGTAATAATGATTTTAGCTCAACTAATCATGACAGCTATTATGACAATGACACCAGTTCACATGGGACATCACGGTCATAGTTTGAGCGAAGTGGGATTAGTTATAGGGTTCCATATAGCAGCGATGTATCTTCCTTCACCATTGACTGGTTTATTAGTAGATAAGTTTGGTCGCACTATTATGGCTATTGCTTCAGGTGCTACACTCCTTGCCGCTGGATTGGTGGCAGCTTTTGCACCGGTAGACTCATTATTATTGCTAATCCTAGCACTAGTATTACTAGGTGTAGGTTGGAACATCGGTTTATTAACGGGAACTGCTCTCATTATAGATTCAACACATCCATCTGTACGTGCGAAAACACAAGGAACATTCGATGTCTTTGTAGCACTATCAGGAGCAGCAGGTGGAGCCTTGTCAGGAATGATTGTCGCACATTCTAGTTATACGGTACTATCAATTTCTGGTGCCTTTATATCATTGTTACTTATACCTGTAGTTGTTTGGTATTCTAGATGGAATCAAGTGAAAAGCTAAAGCTATATAGTTTTCCTATACATTTGAAAAATCTTACCAGACATTAAATTCACTTATTTTTTGGGGATGTAAATTCATTCGAAATGCTTTTAGTACGGGAAGGCTTATAATTCCCTTTATACTTACACCCCCTAAATCTACAAACTTTAAATAAAAACCCTCTCAAAATGATAATATCTATGAGAGGGTTTTGCTAACTTATGCTCCGAAGCGTTGAAAATGCTCCGTTAGTTGATTCTGGAACTAAACAAACCCTTTTGTAGAACAATCAAAAATCCTATATTAACACCGGATTATTAATCAGATTTTTTATGAATTTCGTGACTATATTCCAAAGCCACAGTTATTCCACAATCTGGCCCTATTGCGGAAGATCATTGTAGTCTTATTTCAGATAAGCCTCCGTTCAACAAAAAATCGGGTAAAGAATATTCTTCATCTCTTTTCTTTTTTTATTGCTTTGTAAAGATACCATCCTCCCCAACCTCCAACTATTGTTATTGGTAGTATAAAAAGGTTGCGTCCGGGATTTCCTTCTTGGACCCAGTTGATATTAAAAATATAGTCTATACCTAAGACAATCCCGATAGTCAGCAGTCCGAAAATCAATCTAATAAAATAGTCTTTCATATGGAACCCTTTCTTCATTTTAAATGTAATTACCATTCTTATTTTGTAACTATTCAACGACTTTTTTATAAACAGTTCAATTGTATTTTAAAGCTACAATCTCAGATTTAACCGAAATACGAGCAGGATAAAATAAAGCTCCTAACAAAATGTAAGGAGCATCCAACATCAATCTAATAATCGTAGCTTTCTCTTTTATATTCAAATCCTAACCCATCTTTAATAATAAGCTCCACTTTAATCTCTCCCGTCATTTCTTCATCCAACGTCAACGGTTGAAAATATTCATACATTTGATCGTGAGGTATGTGAGATACCGTATTGCTTTTTTCTAATACATCAATTGTTTCGATAAGTTCACCGTTAACATACACGTAAGCTATAGCACTCGTTATCGCTAATTGTTCTTTTTCTTCAATAAACATTTCTTCTCTAAAATAATTCTGCATCATAATATTAAGATCAAATCTTTTATGACTTGAGCGATACAAGTAAATATCAGCGTAAATTCGTTCCTCGAGCTGTTCTAGAATCGCAATGTCTTGTAAATCATCACTTCTTTTACGTTCATCTGAGACGGCAATAATTTGAGTTTCATAATTTTTCTTTAGTGACAGTGTGAGTTCGATTTGATAGCTCAAATTTTTTGCTTCTGACACCTCTATTTTTTCCCAATCTTTGGCTCCTCTTTCACGATAGAGGAAAAATAATTGTTCACCTATTTCTAAATCCCTTAATGCCCAAGAAACCGAAACATCGACTTGCTGGGATGCTATATGAACATCTTTTATTTCGAAATGAATATTACGTATCCAGCGTTGATCTTCTGTAAATTCATACAACGTATGAGCCACCGTACTCTCAACTCCATTCATTGACGATGACAAGTCTCGAATACTGTGTTCTAAATAATCTAACGAATGTAACTGATCGGATATTCTGTTCAATTGCACATAGTTTACAATTGAAAAAATAACGAGACAAGCTATGCTACCGATTAATGCCACTTGTTTTTTATTCACGAAGGTTCCCCCAACCTAGCCTTGCCATACGGACTTAAATAAGACACATCTCTAACCGTATAACCATCTTTTTCAATACACAAAGATTCCTCAAAATCTAAAGACAAAGCTCATAATCAGGCAACTAATACCATTCTCCTTTACAATTCAAAAGTTTAAGTATTTTTATCTATACTACCACAATTTACCTTTTTATTTTGAAAATATTAATAATACTTATTTAACTTTACTACCCCGTTTAATAAGCCTTATTCATACAGATAGGTAAGAGTTTGAAGTTATCGCTCTCTTTTCCCCCTGTTCACGCCGTACGTGAAACTTTCGAATCATACGGCGTTCCAACTAACCCAATTCATTCAATTCTATGTATTTTAATGAAGCAAATTTATGATTCCAACATCAGATTGCAATGTTTTTGCATTGTTTCCGAAGTTCATTAACCTTCTCTTTTTGCTTTCTGTTTAGCTGTAAAGAGTTAAGTAAATTTCTAATTTTATCACTATCTTTTAGATGTACGAGTCGGTGAACGTCTTCATGAAGCACGGTCAAATTTGAAAATCTATCATCTTTTGAAAGATGGTAAGGAACTTTATGGTGACAGTGCCAATCATTTAATCCAAGTTCCGTACCTGTGACTGCACATTTTCCGTATTGTACGATGAACTTACTGATGCGATTATCGTTGTACTCAATCGTTCGATATGGAATTAACCTTTTCATGACATGGCTTAATACATTTTTGTTAATAGCTTTCTGGCTTTGGTGTATTTTTTCCCTGCCTTTGACAGTATAGTTACATATGTCTTGGGAGAAGCATAAATTTGTTTTATGCCGTTGGGCATAAATCGGGACAAACACCATGTCCTGTATCTTGTAGTATTGTGGGTCATACCCTTTATACCGTTTCTGCAATGTACTAGTCATGTCAGTAAACTTTGCTTCTTTTCTGACTTTCTTTAGTCGATTATATAGCGTCTTATGAAGATAGGAGTTCAACTCAATTAGATTATTTGTAATTTGAGTGGCGGCAGCGTAGTAATTTTAAATTCCCATTACAACCGTATTAAAATGCCAAAGTGTTTCTGTACAAGGTTTCTTCTGAATAGCTTTAATAGATTCCTTGATTTTCATGAATGCATTGGACTTTGCTTTCTTTGTCATATTAGACTGGACTACGTGACCCATCCTTGTCTTACCTTTCCTTTTAACCCGGAAAGCAAATCCCAGAAACTCTGACGATTTTTTCTTTAAGTTGATGACCTGTGACTTTTCTTCGCTTGTCTCAAGGTGTAATCTAGTATAAAGAAAGTCCTTAATAGCGTAATTCATTCTGATCGCTTGCGAGCGTGTGCGACATAACACTTTGAGGTCATCAGCGTACCTTATGATGTAACATTCTTTTAGATTAGATTTCTTGAGCACTTGTACTTTACTTCCGTTATGCTTATATGGATGATTGCTTATAAATGTTTCCCATTGGTCACTGACCCACCAATCAAGTTCATTTAAAACAATATTGGATAATAACGGAGATAAGATGCCGCCTTGCGGCACGCCTCTAGTCGGTATGCCTTCACCTTCAATTTCTGCTTTTAAAAGTTTTGAAATGATGAAAAGCAGAGATTTATCTCTTATACCTAGTGACCAAATTTGTTTCAGTAATTTACTATGGTTTACATTGTCAAAGAAACCGCGAATATCTACATCTATGCAATGGTAGAGACCTGCCAAGTTTATAAGGGACTCAAACCTTGCTTTCGCATGGTGAGTGCTTCTGTTCGGTCTAAAACCGTAACTGTGTTTATGAAACTTTGCTTCGCAAACCGGTTCTAATACTTGTAGGATACACTGTTGAAGAATTCTGTCCCATATTGTAGGAATTCCTAATGGTCTTACTTTTCCATTTGGTTTTGGTATGAACACACGCCTAACTTTTTGTGGTGTGTACGATTGAAGCATATTTTGGACCTTCAGAACAACTTCTTCAACAGATAAACATTTGACATCTTCAATGGTTAATTTATCAGTACCCGCCGTTTTACTTCCTGTATTTCTTTTGATATTTCGATAAGCAAGACGTATATTTTCATCAGAATTAATCCATTTCATTAAGTCATAGAAATTTTGACCATTAACACTTTGAGCGTACAAATTGTCAAAACAATGTTGCATATCATAATACTCATTGTGTCTCAGTTTCTTCCGTTTCAACAAGTCGGTGACTCCCTTAGGAGTTGAACCTCTTTTAAGTCTCACAAGAACCTTATTAATCGATAAAGAACTGCCTAACATGGTTGAATGATTCTTCATTAGTCTAGTGGCTATCCCTCCATGTTGATTAGACATTTCATTGGTACTGTGCCACCACTTTCACTGATACAAAGATAAGTTATACAGTAGCTATTCTCACTATTGCTTTACTTACCAACGCTTCATAGGGAGTAAGCCCTCCACGTTATCAGCTTACAACGTTGAATTATATCTATTATAGAATGAACTTAGGTGCTTCCTGTAAGCCTGTTAGCCGTTCATATGCCTGTAACATATCATGGATTTTCATATTAATGAGTCTTACTCATCCACCGCTAACCTCACATTAAGTGATATACACATTTCTATGTATCGCCATTCTAGACCCGTACCTTCAGAAGTTCGTCAGCTTAACCTTTTACTGTAGTTTTTTTTGCATTCTCACCATATTCATTCAACTCAAGCATCATGATTTACACCACCCCCTCGGGTAGGCTTTCGTCAGCCGAACTGATACGGTAAATTCTTATGCCTTTTTGCCGAGCTTATAACACTATCATTCTTACTAAATCAAGTGCTATTCGACGCAGAGAGAACCCTTCAAGACGTTACTCTATCATTTGACTCTTCGATATAATCCTTCAGTTCCGGAAGGAACTGTCTAACCTTTACCTGAGTAATGTGTGACCATCCTCAATTTAAATTAGAAACGTTTCGCACCATTAAATGGCCCGTTTGTTGAAGATTAATAATATTATGGAATGCAACTTAATCCGGCCTACGCATTACTTTGCGGTCTATGACAAGAACCCTGTCACCAAGCCTAAAAGAAGGAATAGATTTATTAAATATCGAATATATCTATATCTAATTGTGGATTAATTTCCCATTCGCAGCTCCCTGCTTTAGAAGAGAATTCTAGTCTTTGGATAGCATATCATTAATTAAGTTCGAGATGTTTAACCATAATGGGCCTATCGGCAAACGTAATGAATGAAGGGAGCTTCTAAATGAGGGAATTAACAGACCTTTTAAAAAAAGAAAAGGCACTTACTCTCACGGGGTTTTTAGGATTGGTTTTAGGAGGATTATGTCAGAGTTACATTCTTTTATTTGGGGCTCAGGTTGGATTGGAAGGTGATTTAGCCAAAGCCGTTTCATTTAATATTGCTTTAGGGATTTTTTTGCTCACCACAGCTATCATCGTCTCATTTGCAAATTTTTCACGTAAAACAAAGATGATCTTTCGATGCTTCTATATTATCACTTCACTTTATAGTTATGGAATCGAAACAATACAACACTTTAGAGGGATCGACCCAAGATTCACTCAAGTAGGAAGTCCTTTAGATGGAATATTTGGTTTACTATTTGGATTAGTCGCCATAGCAATGATTGTATTTTATGTTATTTTGGCAATGCAATTTTTTAGCAAGGGTAGTATGAAAACAAAACGTTTAAGAGTGATTTTAGGGATTCGATATGGTATGTTTTCAACGATGCTGGCTTTTGCAGCGGGAATATGGATTATTACAATGCAAAGTAGATTTATAGGAGAAAGTGGCAATATTATCTGGCTTCACGGTTTAGGGTTTCATGGTTTGCAATTAGTTCCTTTAATCGCTTGGTTATTGGAAAAACAGAGTCGTTTTATAGGAATGCGCATGATCCATTTGAGTGGTCTATCTTGGTCTTTTTTTATAATATTAATTGCGTTGCAAACCATGCTTGGACGGACAATTTTTGAAATGTCATATATCATGGTCGGTGCTGTTATTTTTTTCGTCATTTCAATCGGTATTTTAGCTATAGTTATTTATACAGTATTAAAAGATAGAAATATAAAATCTAGTATATCGCAAAATGTATAGAAACAAACTGCCATTAAAAAGTGCTGCTGAAGATATCGGCATCACTTTTATTTTTTTTGGCATGAATGTTATAAATAATGTAGGTTTAGAATAAAGTTTGATTAAAATGATGCTAATAACCTTGATAAACGAACAAGTAGTAAGAGCGTGTTTTGAAAAAAGATTGATCAAAACACGCTCTTATTATTTTCAATTGAATTTATTCTTTTATAAAAAGTTTGATCATTTCCTAATTGTGTTATTCCACAAACGCGCCCGTTTGTGGAAGATCGTTATAAAAGGAAAGTACCTGTTAGAATTACAAATGATAAAAAAACAAGAATTAAAATACTTTTGATTTTACTTTTGTTCCACATATCTAACGTTGAAAAAAAACCGCCTAAAATCAATAAAACAATCCCAATTGTTTTAATTATACTTATAATGAATAGCGCCCCTAAATGTGTAAAGAAAGCACCTATTACAATAAAACCAATTGAAAAAATAAAACGGCGTGACCTAAAATCATTTATAGCTGATTTTTTATCGTCCGTATTCATCTTGAAGTAACCTCTAACAACCATAAAAATTGGTATTCCCCACAAAATTATAAAGGTTACAAGGGAATCAGTATCTATATTCAATAATCCTCCCACCCATCCAGTATCACGATTTTACCATAAAAACCTAAATCCTTCTTTGACATAACTTCCAAATAGCTGAATAACCCTTATTACTTCATTTTAATCTTAACATTGATTTCCTTTTATTTGGGAGAGGATAAAGAAAAAGCGTATCTACTTATTTTAGATACGCGCCCGATTGTGGTAGATACATTATCCTCAATTACCTTCTTTGGATTAAAAAAGTTCATACTAAACTCCCTAGCATATTATTTTTCTTTTAACATTGAATACTTTCGATAAGCTTTATAGAAACTGCTAGCAAAAAAAACAACCAGAAGTGCGGGAGACAACTTCAAAAGGACAAATGGAGTTTCAAATAAAAATGCTTTCCAAAATAATGAACCTTTCATACTCCAAAGACCTTCATGATATAATCCCGAATCCTTGTTAGGCATTAAAACCAAGAACATCATACCCAACCAAAATGAATAACCCATTAATCTTTTATAATAATTAGCCTTTGATTGGCGGTCCGAGAAGATTTCATTTTGATCATCATTTTCTTTTTGCCAATACCTTATTCCACAGTACCCCTTTATATAGATCCAACCAAAATCTTCATATACCCCTTTGTATTCCTCGAACTTTTTCTTTGATAAATAATCTTGGTAATCCAGTCGCATCACATATCTCTTGTCGGTTTTTTCGAAAGTGTATATTCCTAATCCACTAATATTTGTACAACGATAGCCTTTTTGTAATTGCTCGTTCAGCCATTGTTCCTCTTTTTCAATATCAAAAAATATCTTAAATTTCTTCATTCGATTCACTTCCTTCGTACAGGGATAAAATATGCAATAACCTGTTTTGTTCCATTTTCAAAATTGCGCTTCCTTCCGCAGTTATCATATAAACTTTTCTCCGACCTGACTCTCCAACAGGTTCAATCCAACCATGCTTATTCAAGTTTTCAATCGCACCGTATAATGTACCAGCTGCTAAAATAACAGTACCGTTACTTATCTTTTCTATCTTCTGCATTACGGCATAGCCATGGAGTGGCTCACGCAGAGCTAATAAAATATAATGCATGGTTTCAGACAACGGTAATAATTTATGTTTCATATCCTCACCCTCTATTCAGTTCAGCTATATAGTTCAACTTAATAATAATATAATGCAGTTCAACTGAATAGTCAACAATATTTCCAAAATTAGTCAAAGAAACTTAAAGTAAACAGCTTGATAACAAGGGAAAAAAATCAATCTAAAAAGTCGCTTTCCTTACGTAAGGGAAAGCGACTTTTGGTGTAGTCTTATTCAATTAAATGGCCCTATACAAAAGGAAAGAGCGCATTTCTTTTTCCTGAAATGCGCCGATTGCAGGATATTGAAAGATCTTTAATTATTCTTTTTGTAGAGTATATTTTGCACCCGATTCATTAAGTATTTTTGAAATTCCCTCTGGATGATATGGCATTAATCGGTCTGCTTCTTCTAAATTCACCCATTCAACTTTTATGATATTTTCTTCTTGTGGAATTTGTTCAGGTCGTTTTGTAATTTGCCCATGATAAGTAATAAAGTAAACATGATTCTTGTCTATAAAAGCCTCGTTTAAAGTAACAATATTGCCAACCTTAATGTCATATCCTGTTTCTTCCTTAACTTCTCTTATAGTTGCTTCTTGCAAAGTTTCCCCTGTTTCTACTGCACCTCCTGGTAAAGACCATGTACCATTCTTGTTGAATACCATTAGGATTTTGTTTGCTTTTTCATCAAATAGTAGTGCATATACAACATCAACTCGCTGAAAATCCATTTCTTTATCCCCCTTTGTAAACCCAATTTATCTTATGATAAAACCAAATTTATGGTTATAATAGCTTCCCTTGTTAAAGGAATGCCCTGTTCGTCAGGAAGAAAAAAGGCTGACGTTTTAGCAACCATATCTTGAAAGAAAGCCCCCGATTGTTTAAGAAGCTCTATACCTTTTAGAAAAGCTGAATAATGCTATTACTAAGCAAATCATACTGAATGCCCAAACAACTCCAGAAATGCCTATTTTGAGTGAAATCTCTTCTGAAGCCATCGGATGATTGTAGTCAAAACCTATACCGTTTAATGCAAAATATACCGCAACAGAAAATAGCAGTAAATGCAATAATGTCCAGATATATCCCGAACTATTATATTTATTTTTTATCCAAAGGAACACAACAACTAAAATTGTAACGACCATAACAGTAGAAAATCCAGCAATTAATAAACCCACTACTTCTTGCTCTAATGGCATAAAATTACACCTCCGTACTCAATTTCTTCTTAAACAATTCTGCCCTATTGCTTAATACCAATTATTTCAAAACAAGTAATCCAGTTCAATAATTTTCACAAAAATAAAAAACCTACCTTGTTCAAGATAAGCGCCCTTTCGTATTATAAGGTCATCCAGATTAATATTTATCTGGTTGGCCTATTTTTTTATAGGTTATTCTTTAGGTAGTCGGGGTAGGACGCAAGCGCCCTTGGGACTATTTGATCCCGTCCGTTATAC
>NZ_JAWRVL010000010.1:0-136074 GCF_036663595.1 Halalkalibacter lacteus | reverse complement strand
TAGCATGTGTAAATTCAGTATATCATGAGATTATTAATCTTTTTATTGAAAAATGTTGACAAACTATTAGCTGGTTTAACTTAATAACTATGTTGTCTTTTTTGATAGTAATTACCGATAAAATAGCTACAAA
Organism: Halalkalibacter lacteus; assembly: GCF_036663595.1. Taxonomy (NCBI): domain Bacteria; kingdom Bacillati; phylum Bacillota; class Bacilli; order Caryophanales; family Bacillaceae; genus Halalkalibacter; species Halalkalibacter lacteus. The sequence goes on along the minus strand of NZ_JAWRVL010000010.1, from coordinate 135,941 downwards.
TTATTCCGATAATAAAAGGAATTACTGAACCGCCTACTTCAAAACCCGTAGAAGTTTTTTCGTAAAAACTAAACATAAAAAATTTAATATCAAATAAATATCCAATCAATAAAAGTAAACTGCTTACAATGATAAATGATATTAAGCCTACAAATACTGTTTTTATCAAGACTACACCTTCTTTTCCACTGTTATTTTTTTCTGAATTTTAACATAAGGAGAAAATAATCAGATAGATATATCCTTTAAATCCTTGTTAAACTCAACTGTGTCTTTAGTAAAAAAGCGTTCTACTGTTGTTGCAGAAACGCGCCCGATTGCGGAAGATCGTTTTCCTGTATGTGACTTGCACTTTTATTCCAGAAAAGCCCCATATGTCAAATAACTTTTGAGTCTTCGTCTCTTTGCCATCTATATCCTCTTTTTCGTTAACCACTACTTCAACTGCCCCTATTGCTTAATACCAATTATTTCAAAAGCAGACGTTCAACTCAATATTTTTTCCGCAAAAAGACGCTTTCCTTGTTCATGAAAAGCGCCCGATTGTTGAATTGTATTTTGGGAACAGAAGAACTTTTATACTGCTTTTCCGAATGTCGTGTTCTAAGCCCATTCCACAAACATAACCAAAAGCAATTAGTTTATTATTTATGGCTGCAATCCCATCAACCACTTATGTTCTTGTACACCAAGCCCTTCTTTTTCCATCACTTGATCAACGACTTCAATAGCTTTTACTGCATCAGCACCTTTCGCAATTACTTTAATGCTTGCCCTTTTCGGAACTCCAAGTGACAGTACACCCATAACAGATTTTAAATTCACTTGCCTTTCTTTATACTCCAGTATCACTTCCGATGTAAACTGGGTGACTGTACTGACTAAAAGAATTGCAGGACGCCCACGAATACCTAAATCATTTATTATGTAAGTTCTTTCAACCATTTGTGACCCTTCACCTCTTTCTTTTTATGATTATAAGGATCAACTAATTCTTACTATAATTTTATAATTTTCAGAATATTAATGTCAATGTTTTTCTGAAAGCGTTTTCTTGATTCCGATATAAAAATAATTTACCGGAAACATAGAATGGCAATATACTGCTAACTTGGGGATTAAGCGGGCTTATGAATGGATTCAACTGCATTTTGGGTAAGTTCACCTCTTGGCGAACTTGCTCTTTTTTTGATTACATGAATTACCACCCTAAACGTTCTTTAAATGAAGCGATTTGTGTATAGCTTTGAAATAAAGTTTGATCAAAAATACCTCGCAAACCCATATTTTACGATAAATAAAAAGAATCCATTTTGAAAAAACTCATAAAAGTGCTGAGTTTTTTCAACGTGCCTTTGCATCTGTGAAATATAATCTTCATCGCCTCGAATTATTCCACACGGATAGAGGAGTGAATTTAAAAACAAGCTTATTGATCAGGCATTAAAAACGTTTGGCATTGAGCGTTCATTAAGTGAAAAAGGAACTCCGTATGACAATGCTGTTACGGAAGCCACTTTCAAGACGATCATAGTGTTGACATACCAAAACTTCATAATTCCGTATTTTAAAAAGTCAATAGATCACCGACCGACTGATAAAGATTTGTTTTTAAAAATTTTTAGGCTGCTAGAAGCTCTCGTTGATGTTTTAGACGATCACTAGTTAGTTTCGCAGTGTTATAGACAAGAATGACGAGATCAAAGTGTACTTTTGCGTAACCATAAGAACCAAACAAAGGAGTACCACCTCCTTCACCAAAAACGAAAAGATCCATAAGAAAGATTAAAATGGACACTGATGTGATGAATGGGCTTAACCAGCATAAGAAGGCTCAAAATAAATTCAGGATGGCGGTTCGAGATGAATACATCGACAAGGATTTCATAATTGCCAAGTCATTAGGCTACCCCGAAATTGCTAAAACTGTTGAAAATCATATAAAACGTATAATCAAGTTAGCAAAAATTGATCGACATCTTACTCCTCACTTACTCAGACACACGCACACATCCCTCCTTATTGAAGTTGAAGTCGGGATGAAAGAAATTCAACAACGTCTCGGCCATACCGATATTGAAACGACCATGAATATTTATGCTCAAATAACCGCTGATACGGAAGAGAAAGCCTCCCAAAAGTTTAGTGAACTAATGAGAAGCTTATAGTAAAACAACTGTAAATAAATAGGCATTACCCTAAATTATACAACCTAATAAAACCATCATATAGGTTGATATCAGATAGGCGAGGTACGATAATGGAAAACAAATAATTAAAGCAGATACATTGTTTTATTTAGAAATGGCCAATTCATGGTCCTTCTTACAAGCCGAAAACAGGTCAATATAAGGCTTTACGAGTTGTTCAAGCATCCGAATACAAAACGTTTATGAATGTTGATTTCATCCTTGTACTAAGAGGTTACATTCACTACTCTTTTCCTTTTATCTTTTTATGGATGCTTTCTAATTCTTTCAAAGACAGTTCACCTAGAGATTTTTTAATTTCTTCAGCGATCTTTTTTCTGTTGCTTTCACGATATTGATCCCACCATTCTCGCAAACCTTCCGTGTTATCAAGAAGGTATTCAATATCTATTTCCTCTACTTCTTCATCTGACAGATAATTTAATACAGCTGCTAATAAACGATTAAGGTTACCTATTTCATCTTTTTTATTAGGTAATATATCAATAATTTCCTTATCCGTCTTCTCGTTAATTGGAGTAGCTTTTCGCATTGTTTCCCCTCCTTAATACTTTTTATGTCATTTTAGTATGACCATAAAAAATGTATCCCATTAACTTTTATCAGAGCAGGCATTTTGCTAATAATTGGTACTTAAAAACGTGGTCAAATGTACTTTTGAGATCGTAAACCAGTTAAAAAACTTTATGTATTAAGGATTCTGGAGGCATGTTTACATCATGTTTACATCATATCTCCCATTTAACCACTCTCACTAAAGTGAATGAAATTAATCTTTTTGCAACATAAATGGCAGCGAAGTATACAATTTCTTAATATTATGAATTTTCAATTTTTAAGTTTTTTGCATTCATCAATTCAACTTGTTGCGAAAAAGTAGTGGGCTTTTTTATATGGAGATCTTTTTCCATTAGTATTCCCCCTATAAATAGAAAGACCCACCGTGGTCCGCTTCTGTGAGAGGCGTGGTGGGTCCTGTTAATCTAACAATATGTTATAAAAGAGAATTCCGTCAATTTCTTTATAGCCTCTTTCTCCCACAGAGAAATGTGGATCAAATTGTATGCCTTCATCAAAGCCATTTCCTAGATTAATGCTTTAGTTAGCTCGACAATAAACATTATTATATAAAATAGAATCTGTTAAATTGTATGATTGGTATCAATTCATATAGCGATATTCCATCAGACTATTCAAAATATAGACTTCCTGTAATATTTCCTCTCCAACATTCGTTTCTAGAACCTTTTTTCTTTCTAGTTCTTTATCCACCAATCTTTTTACTGATAAAACATCTGTTCCATTTAGTAGAACATCTTCTTTTGAATTAAAATGTGTATGGGCGACAAGTTGCATACCAAAGGAATTATATAATAAAGTGTATCCAGCAATACCTGTTGTTGATTGATAAGCCTTCGAAAAGCCTCCATCAATGACAATCATCTTTCCATTTGCCTTAATTGGATTTTCACCCTCAATTTCTTTAACTGGTGTATGGCCATTTATGATATGACCTTGATCAGGATTAAGATCAAATTCTGTTAGGATTTTGCGGCAGGTTTCCTCATTTTCACGTAAATGGTAGTATGGATTCTTTCTCTCTTTATGGGTTTTTTTATCCTTAATGAAATACCGTTCAAAGGTCGTCATTTCTCTTTTCCCAAAGAGTGATGAATATTCTCCTGACCATAAATACCAGACCATATCTTTCGCAAGATCATCTGTCTCTTCAGGATGTGCAAAAGCATGTCGTAAATAACGTTCAAACGTATCAAGTAAATCACGACCTGCATAGGTTTTATTTTCAATGACCATTTTTTCCATATTTCCTTCTTCATCTAAAGGAATACAGCCGTGTATTAATAAGTTTCCGTTATATTTTAAATAAAGACTGCCTTTTTTCATAAGAAAATTCATATGTCTAGCTAGCTTTTCCGAATGCTGGACAGAAAATAACAGTTTGTCCATCACTAGCTCTTCTTCCTTCAACAGTTGATCGGGTTGTTCCTGATTAACCGTTGCAAAGCAAGTATTTTCTAGTGGATATGTTTCCCCATGAATCGTTATTTCATTTCTTTCATAATCAATTTTCTCAAGCAAAAGCCTTTCAGACATCTTAAAGTACGGGCGTCTCTTTATAATAGGGCTTTCAAGTTTGAACTGAATCATGGCAATGGCTTGATGAATTTTCGTAATTTGTAATTGTTCTTCCTCAGATATTTTTTCATCTGAATGTCTTTTTGGTCTAAAGACTGGATTGTCATCATAGTATTTTTCCGCAAGATTAAGAAGTGGCCTTAGATTGATTCCATACACATCTTCAATAATATCCAAATTGTCGTACCGAGCGCAGATCCGAATAATGTTAGCGAGACAAACCTTGGATCCAGCAAAGGCCCCTAGCCATAGGACATCATGATTTCCCCACTGAATATCAACGGAATGATAATTGATGAGCGTATCCATAATTTTGTCAGGTTCGGGTCCGCGATCATATATATCTCCCACTACATGAAGATGGTCAACAACCAATTGTTGAGTGGTATAAGCAAGACCTATAATGAGCTTATCAGCTTGACCTAGGGAAATAATTTGCTGGACAATTTTTGTATAATAAGGTTCCTTATTTGTGAATTCATCCGTTTTGTATAGAAGTTCTTCTATAATATAAACAAACTGATCAGGCAATGCTTTCCTTAATTTCGAGCGCGTATATTTAGAAGAGGCATAAGAAACAAGATTAATCATACGCTCAATGATTACTGTGTACCATTGATGTAATTCTCTTTCATTGTCAAAATCATTCTTAATTAACTTTATCTTTTCTTCAGGATAATAAACTAATGTTGCAAATTCTTTAATCTCTTTTTCAGTTAATAACTTTTTATAAAGGTCTTCTATTTTCCCTTTTACATTCCCCGAACCATTTCTTAACACATGTTGAAAGGCTTGATACTCCCCGTGTAAATCACTAACAAAATGTTCTGTCCCCTTTGGTAGATTAAGGATGGCTTCCAGATTAATAATTTCAGTGACCACTTTTTCTTCACAATCATATTTTTGGGCCAACAAATCTAAATATTTCGAGTTCAAAATTATGTATCCCCTTTCAAAAATCATCATTGTTTTACATCTAAAAGATTACGAAAAACTTAAATCGAAATTATAACGGTATGTATATTTTCATTGTCTTTGTATGCAATTTCTTAATAATATATTTATTCCTAACTTTATCAAGAATAATAAGCAATACAACAACTATGTTAAATTTAAATATACCAATTCGATCAGATGCTACTATTATAGCAAAAAGTAGTAGCGAATTAAAAAAATTTAGAACTATTGGGATTGGTAATAAATAAGACCTTGAAAAAGGGAATGCTAAAAGAGAATTTTCTCCGCAGAAAGCAAAGGGACATAGTGCCTGTCCCCTCGGATCCGATAGAGATAGTAAGAATAGATAGGGACCACTTCACCTCAGGAGAGATAGCAGTACTAGAACCCTAATTAAGCTTGTTTATCCCATGTGATAAATGTAATTTTGTTTGGTAGACTTTACACATTCCCCATAAGCTAAGAAATGTCATCGCATTTTAATACTCCTAACCCGTATTAAATCAAACTATCTATCCAATTAACCGAACAGATGGCACGAACGTAATATAAGTTAGTTAGAATTTAGTTGTTTTTCTAAGAAGTATGTACTATGTGCAATATTTGCAATGTTTAAGGGTTTGTTACTATTTGCTTCAAAAAAGTATTGTTTAACGTTGGTTTTACCTTTTTATTTGTTCTCCAATCGAAGTAAAACCGTCTGCGAACAAATCAAAGATGGGAGTTTTATCATTAATATGAAAAATGCTTCAGTTGTTTTTTACGTATCCATAGCTATCGTGGCTAGTCTTGTCCTGATGGGTATCACGATGCCTGCCTCGTTAGAGAGTATAACGAGTAGTACACAAGGATTTATTACTAATTCATTTGGTTGGTATTACTTAATAATCGTTTCATTGTTTGTGTTTGTTTGCTTTTATTTATTAGTCAGTCCGATTGGTCGGATTAAACTTGGGAAACCGGAGGACAAGCCTGAGTTTTCACGACCAACCTGGCTTGCGATGCTTTTTAGTGCAGGTGTTGGTATTGGATTAATTTTTTATGGAACAGCCGAACCGATTAGCCACTACGCAGTAAGTTCACCCACAGGGGAAGTGGGTACGCCACAGGGGATTAAAGATGCCATGAGGTATACATTCTTTCATTGGGGTATCCATGCATGGGCCATCTATGGGTCCGTTGCGCTGGCTCTTGCTTACTTTACTTTTAGAAAAGGTGAACTTAGTTTAATTAGTCGGACCTTAAGACCGCTGATTGGAAGACATGTAGATGGTACCGTTGGTAAGGTCATTGATATCATTGCAGTTATCTCTACGGTGATCGGAATTGCAACAACATTGGGCTTTGGTGCCATGCAAATAAATGGGGGACTATCCTACTTATTTGGGGTACCTAGTGGTATGGCAAGTCAAACGGGTATCATACTTGTTGTTACTGGCTTATTTATGGTATCTGCATTAACTGGGTTGAGCAAAGGGATTAAACTACTTAGTAATTTGAATATGGGACTATCAGCCGTCTTATTTTTAATTGTATTTATTTTTGGACCGACCCTTTTTACCCTTAATTTATTTACAGATACGATTGGTACTTATATGCAAAATTTCATTAACATGAGTTTTCGAATTGCACCACTTAATGAAGAGGCACGTAGTTGGATAAAGGGATGGACCATCTTTTATTGGGCATGGTGGATTGCTTGGGCTCCTTTTGTCGGTGTTTTTATCGCTAGGGTATCCAAGGGGCGAACCATTCGTGAGTTTGTTACCTGTGTGTTGCTCGTACCGTCACTTATTGGTTTTATTTGGTTTTCGACATTTGGTAGTGCAGCAATTACAATCGAATCATCTGGTCTTCTTTCCATTTCTTCTTTAGCAGCTGCAGAGTCCCTTTTCGGGGTGTTAGAAGGCTATCCATTAAGTTTGGTGTTATCGATTTTAGCCATTGTTATAATTATCACATTCTTTGTTACATCTGCTGATTCTGGTACGTTTGTTCTAGGTATGATGACAACGAATGGGTCTCAAAATCCAAGTAATCAGATTAAAGTAATTTGGGGAGTTTTTCTTTCCATTACAGCGCTAGCTCTTCTTTATTCTGGGGGCTTACAAGCTCTTCAAAACACGATGATCATCGCCGCACTTCCATTTTCAGTTATTATGGGATTAATGGTAACCAGCTTAATTAAATCCTTGAACAAGGAAGCAAAAGAGCTAGAAATCGGTCAGTTGAATAAACGTGACACGCTTGGCAAACGCACCCAAGAAAACAGAAAAAACGTTGGATAAACGTATAGGAATAAAACAAGCAATGTATCCACTTTATTGGTATATTGCTTGTTTTTTTGTGATGAGGCTGCTTTTTCCTTTGGAACTAACCGTGGGGGTGTCTTAAATGGATTTAAAAACGAAGGAGCTATTTCCCTTTTGAAGGTAATAGCTCCTTCGTTTTGTTCAGAGATTCAACGCTGTAGTAACTTGCATCATCTTTATAATCCTAATGTTTTATTCGGTACTTTAATACGAAAGGAAATTTTATCGTTTTTCAAATCAAATTGCTGTACCTTTACTTTGAAATTACTTTTCACTTCCATTTGTGTAACGGCAATATAGATCAATTGGTTTTTAGGGTCGATTTCTATCCATTCTGGCGTTTCTAGATTTCTCCTAACGTATTCAAGTATTTTCTTTTTCGGCAAATTTAGTAACCCGAGAGACATGACAGTTGGCTCTAAGACAAGGTCCCCGTTTTCTTGTACTGTGGGTTCCAATGTAATTGAAATTGGAATGTCTGTTTGAAAGGCTTCAATAGAACCCACCAAATGGACATCCTCATCAAAGGCAACAGTATATTTATTATTTTTATCCTTCAACAGTTTATCTACATACCCATTAACGAGATCGTTTAAATTTTGCTTACTCGAATGTACCGTGAACTCAGCCCCCGGAATCTCTTCAATAAATTCTTTTTCAGATAGTTCTGAATGAGAAACGGGCCACAAAAGAAGAAGAAGGAAAAGCAAAAGGAAAAGTACATTCATTCCTGCTATACTTAGGAATAAAGCTTTCCATGTCAGTTTTTTTCTTATTTCGTCCAATTTATTTCACCTTTCTTTTGTCTTATTCTATTTTTTCTTTTGTTATTTCAGTTTCTTCACTGAATTTGGTCAAATATTCTAACACACGCGCTGCAATCCGTTTGTAGCCATTCGTGTTTGGATGAAAATTATCATCAGCAAATAACTTTATGTCGGAATTAATAAATAAGTCTTTTGTTGGAATATAATACACATGATCAAATTCTTCTGTAACTGATTTACCTGCATCATTCCAATTATCCAAGATCATTTCTAATTGTTCAATATCACTAAAATAATGGTCAAATGGATTAAAAAAATCAATGAAATAAATTTGTGCATCTGGATTTAATTTATTAATTTTATTAAAAACGAGCGTTAATCGCTCAATATATTCCACTCTTTCTTCTTGGAAAGGCTCGATTGTAAGATTCATAAAATTGTCTTTTACAACTTTCATCATGTCGTTGGCACCAATTGTTATTAAGACAATATCAGCTTTTTTAATAGAGGATGCAATGTCTTCATTGTCCAGTCGTTTTAATAGTTGATCTGTCCGGTTTCCTCTTTTTCCAAAGTTTTCAATCGTCATATTCATGTGATTATCTTCAAAAGTATGGTTTAAGATCCCGACATAACCGCCATTACCCGTCTCATCTCCTATACCTTGAGTGAGGGAATCACCGATTGACACAATCCTTTGTTCCTTTTTGACTAAATCAATTGCACCTTCTACTACTTCTCGGACTTTATTCTTTATTGCTTCAGTTATTGGTTTATCGATATCAGCCTCTTTTACTAGTTGTTCCTCTTCTTTTTCTACCGTATCTCCTAGATCATCCTCTATTTTTTGTCCCTTACTAACAGAAGATGCTGTTTTCACTTGTTCTATTTTTGTTTGATTGAGCTCTCCAATAAATAAATATAAAAGGAAACACACTATTAATAAACTAGCAATAAAGATCGCCAATTTCTTTCCATGCACGTTTACATCACACCTACCATTGTAAAATTTAATAATCTATTTCCTAAGAGTAAAGCTAGCATCGTAAAGAAAAATAATCAATTTATTTTATCATTCATACCAACGTTTCGTAAAACTACACATTATAGTAGATTCATTAAAAGAATGGTAGAGATCAATGGGATAGATAGATGGTTTACGTAAAGTGATAAAGGGGAAATAGTTACCTATACCCTCCAATATGCTATTCAAACATCGATAAGCAGCTCGTTGTTAGTAATAGTGAAAGATCAAGCTTTTCAGTTTTAAGCCCTGTTTGTAAGGCTCCTATATATTTGTGAAGATAATCTATTTTCTTTCACTTTAGGTAATAATTTATCATAATAATTATATAAGAATAATTATTATGATTTAGTATGAATTTTTTACGATTAGTTGAATAATTATTTACTACTTAATGTAGTTAAAAAAGGAGGACCACTTATGGACATAAAAACACTACTAACACTGGAAAATGCCCGGTAATGCACGGCAGCGCGACTTGTCAGAAATCAAGTGGCACAACAAATAAAGACTGGTGGCCAAATCAATTAAACTTAAATATTTTACATCAGCATGACAGAAAAACGAACCCTATGGGGGAAGAATTTGATTATGCAGAAGAATTTCAAAAGTTAGACTACGATGCTCTTAAGAAGGATCTTCATGATTTAATGACGGACAGTCAAGATTGGTGGCCTGCTGATTATGGTCATTATGGTCCATTTTTTATTCGTATGGCTTGGCACTCTGCCGGTACATATCGTACTGGTGACAGACGTGGTGGTGGCGGAAGTGGCACACAGCGTTTTGCTCCACTTAACAGCTGGGCTGACAATGCCAACCTTGACAAAGCACGTCGATTGCTATGGCCAATTAAGCAAAAGTATGGGAACAAGATCTCATGGGCCGATTTACTGCTTCTAACTGGTAATGTTGCCATTGAATCCATGGGTCGTAAAACATTTGGTTTTGGCGGAGGGCGCGCAGTGGGTGCTGAGGGCAAGATGATATGGTTCCATTCCGCATTTCTCTAATGCTTCATAAAAACAGTACCAGACCCCGTGCATTCATGCATGGGGTCTGGCACTCGTATCTAACGACCTTAGTAGATGGCGAAAACTTGCCAGATTTCTTTTCATCCTGAGAAAACCGTGACTTTAATCAATCAGTTGCGACCGTTCTTGCTATTCACGGACATCATTTTACAAAAGGGAAAGGATTGCCTTTGATCAGCTGACTCGTTTTAGCGTAAAAGTGATTGGTGTTTGCAATGCTCGTATTTGCAAACTCGTCCAAGCATGCCATTCAACAAAAGGCGGCATCTCTCGTTCGACATTTGAACGAATGTTACGAAAAGCCAAGTCTTTCGGTATTCTCTCAATCTATCAAACGGTGAGAGCATCAGGAGGCTATTCGCATAATGTCTATGTCTTTCAATACAAAAAACGCCGAATTAAAACGACGTTTCATCAGTACTATTACGGGACTTTATCGCGTTTGTTTATTCATAAAAGCGAAAACAGCACCTGAAAGAGACGAATTGGCGAGCATGGCTTGAAGGATAAAAAAATGTTTCTACCCTCTCGACAAGTACCTGGTACCTGCTTGCAAAAGGGACATAGTACCTGTCCCCAATCCCCTAATCACGATTTAGTTTTGAAGCAAGATCTTGCGAAATCATAAATAATTGATAACGATCAAACTTTTGATTACTTAAGAATGCCACATCAAAATCACTGCTATTATTCGCGGTTCCTTTTACTGTTGAACCGAACAAAATAATTAAAAATGGAGATAAATTTTCAACTAAATGCTCCACAATTAGTTGCTGCTTATTTTTACTCAATATGTGAAAACCTCCATATCCTTAAACAAATCTTATAAAAAGTATAATCTGTTTAATTTAGATACCTAATTTTTTCAAATTTTCAGGTGGTTATCAATGACTGATTTAAATTTTATCATAATGCAGTTGGATCTACGTCAATATTTTAAAGGTAACTGTCCCTACTGCGTTAACGGAAGACGCTGAAAAAGTCCTTGGATCCAGAACGTTAGACAGCATTCCAAACGCTACAGCTTCTTCATCTGTCCAATCTAGAAGATACAGAAAAATTCCTAACAAACCTGGCCCCCATCGCTTACGATCGGGACACGAGCAGCACTTAACATTTCCAAATCTCGATAGATCGTTCTTTCCGTCACACCTTTCAGCCAGCTCCTTGGACTTAATCCCAGGGCTCGACTGAATTAAATTAATAATACGAACAAGTCTATGATGACATGGATTCATCCTTTCTATTTACAACTCAAATTACAGTTCTATTTTACCAGTTTTTAGGATGGATTATCATGGAAAATTGAAATGAAAAAAGTTCCTGTCCTTTAGCATTTTAAAATACTAAGAGCAGGAACCAGCAAGCAAAGGACGGCTTTCTTGCCTCTTTTTCATGTAAAAAACACAAGGACGGCCTCCTTGCTTCACAAATACAACCGCCTCTTCTTCTGTGCAGTATTCGTCCACTTTATTTTAAAGCAATTTCCACTGCTATAGGTACATATCGATTATTCCCCATACAGATCTTTTGTCCTTTGATGAGGATATACCTCTAAAGGATTCAAAAAAAGATTCCTGTCCTCCACTACTTTAAGCTTTTGAAGGACAGGAACCTATAACATGTAAGGTCAACTGGTGTTTGCCGAATCTGAATTAGACGACCGGGAATATAGATTGAAAAATCCTCACGTTCAAAATAAGATTGTGGGACACGGTGCCCCTCGTCCCCTAACTGATTGCTTTTAAATACATATCTAAAGAATCCTCTACTTCACGTCCCACTAAAGAAATAAAGTTACGATAATCTTCTGTAGTATGTGCTTTATCTAGCGCTTCATAATAAGTTAATTTATTTTCAATTTTAATAATCACTGGTGGGAAACCAGCTTGGATGTACGTCCATTTCCATCGATAAATGGATGGATACCAACAAAAATAGCATGTAACATTGCTCCACGTTCAACGGGATACATATTAATTCCTTCATTTTAACATATAGAATGTTACTATAATTGTACAGTATAATGATAAAATCTAACACATAACAATTTAACTTTTTTGGCTTTATATGGATAGAAGGTACAGAGCGGTAGGCGTTTTAAGTAAAATAGGAAAAGGGAGTACATTTTATTTTTGTCTCCCATTGGTTCAACATGATAGAACACAGAACATATAAATTTCCAAATAGTGGTCAACATCCATATATACGACCAGATCTTGGTTTATGTCTGTCTGGTAGAAGAAGAGAAAGAGAAAAAGCAGCTAAAGAAAAACGTTTGTTTTCTTTAAGCTGCTTTATATTTAGTGACTTATCAGATAGCCCTTTCGATTTTTTATTGAAATAAACCTTCTATTGCCTCATTTGGAAGGGCGGTTTCTCCTCCAATAATGTAATACATAGAAACGTAATCTGCGTATGCAACAATCGTATCTTTCGTTGTTTGCTTTGCTTTGGCCGGATCTGTTAGGATCAATAGCTTCCATACATCGCTGCCAACGCAGAACCTGAAAGGGCAGAACCTGAAAGGGCATCTGGATAATTATTCCCAGTAGCAATAAATGGAGTCGACATGTTAAGCATGTCTGAGAAGTAATCAATGATTACGCTGTTTGTTTCATAGCGAGTCTTACCGCTTAGACGCTCATAATTAGGGAATTGTTCAGCTGCTTCATTCGATACAGCCTAGTTTCCTCCAATTACAAACGAAAACTCAATTGCACTTGATACAACATAATCTAGGACAGAACCAGGCACCCCATCTTTTTTGGTTAAAAGAATCGGCATTTCAAGTGAAGAGGCAATCGGTGCGATGGAAAGTGCATCGGCATACCCTTGACCGTTTGCAACCACTGCTCCATAAACTTCACCTAATTCTTCCGCAATTTTCACAGAGGTTTCATAGCGGTCTTTCCGCCGATGCGTGTAATGGTTTCAATTCCAAGACTCTTAAGCTCTTTTTCTACGTTAGGTGTTATAACGGATGTACCGCCAATGACAATAACCTCAGACACATTTAAGCGTTCAAGCTCTTCTTGCACAGCTGCAGGGACTTTGTTTGTATCTGTCAGCAGCAATGGTGCGGTGTAGCGCTTAATGCATCAGGATAATTTTTGCCGGTTGCAAGGACGGCAACATCAGCTTGCTCCTGAGGCCATTTTCAGACAAGTTTACAGCTGTTTCATAACGGTCAGAGCCTGAAATTCGTTGCATTGTGATGTCATTTGCCTTGTCAATTGCCAAAATGGCCTCAGGAGCATTTAATCTTCCCCAGCCTGATACGTTGTCATAGCCTCGAACTTGCTGTTCCAACGGATTTTCTGATTCTTGATCAGAAATGTCCCCATTCATCGGATTATCCTCTTCCTCGAACTTAATATCCTGCGCAGATATCGTCAGGATCTTTTTAACTTCCTTCGGTGTTAAATCAGGATTATGTGAAAGAATCAATCCTGCAACTGCGGCAACGTGCGGTGCTGCCATTGATGTTCCAGTCATATAAGTAACGTTTCCGTCCGGGGTTAAGCTTGGAATATCTGTTCCTAGAGCTACAAGGTCAATTCCTCTGCCAAAGTTTGAATAATCCGATACGATGTCCATACGATTGGTAGCTCCTACAGTAGTCGCATATTTAGAAGATGCTGGATAGGAAACTTCCTCAACACCATCGTTGCCTGTCGCTGCGACTACAGTTACCCCGTGTTCATTTGCATATTTCAGAGCATATTCAATCGTACGGTTCATTCTTCAATCGTGAATATGTCGTTCTTTTCTTCATTGAATTGGTTCGCAATATAATTTCTTATTGTTTCTTCATCTACTGTTCCTACTGTGGCACAAAAATAGCCCCTTGCCCATAAGTGCTGGCCCCAATATTTCTTTTTCAATTCAGGAAATTGATCTTGGAGTAGCCTTGATGATCTCCCTTTTAGGTACTGCATGATTTTACTTGGAGCAAGACTCGGTGGACATGATAACAATAAGTGGATGTTCGCTACATTATATATATATCCCTGTTTGTGTACTCCTTTTGCAAAATAACCTGCTATAAGAACAAAGGCGGGCATATGAAACAAATAAATAAAGAGATACACACTGGAGACTAACTGATCCTCATGTAAAAACTCCGATAGAATATGCCCTAATACAACAAGAAAAATGAGCACAGCTTTCGCATTATCAAAATAAGGATTTCTCTCTCTCAAATGACTCCACACCTTCTTTATTTAATATTTTAAAAAAGGTTCCACGTTAAAGTGACGGGGGACAGGAACCCGAAATCGTGGTTGGTTTATTCATACATCTTCGTCATCCACTCAACAATCCCCAAGTTTTGCTCACTGCGTAGTTGCTCAACATTATGGTGGCCAATGATATCTCCATCTTTAATGGCGATCACTTCATCAAGAATCATTTCAATTTCTTTAATTTCATGAGTCGTAATGAGAATGATTTGGTTTTCAAGATCGATGAAGGAAATCAAGCCTTTTACAATCGAATCGCGTACCATCGGATCAAGCCCAGAAAGTGGTTCATCCATTAAGATGACAGGTACTTCACGGGCGAGCGTCAGGACGATTTTTAGGCGACCGCGGTTTCCTTTAGACAGGTGCTTTAGTTTTGCATTGCGATCTAGTTTCATGAATGCACGAATTTCTTCAGCCTTTTCCTTATTAAAGTCTGGAAATTGCGATGCGTGAAAGTCGATTGTTTTTCCAACATTGTAAAACCCGTAATACTCATCTAACTCAGATAAATACGAAACCTGCTGAGCGATGCGATGATCGGTGCGGATTCCGTTTACGGTTACAGATCCTTTGGAAGGCTGGGTAAGACCCGCGATCAGCTTTAAGGTTGTTGATTTCCCGCTCCCATTTTCACCGACAAGACCAACGATTTTCCCTTTCGTTAATTCTAAATCTACATTACGTAAAGCAGCCTTTGTCATAAACTTCTTCGTTACATCCTCAAGCTTGATCATTCGCTTGCACCTCCAAAATTGTTTTGTAAAAAGGCTTGGAGCCCAGCTTGAATTTCCGCATCCGAGTAACCCATTGCATGCATTCCCTTTACAAATTTTGAAATTTCCTCTTGCTTCAGTCGTTCTCTCATCTCATGTAAAATTCCTTGATCTTCTGTGACAAACGTTCCCTGCCCTCTTTTTGTGTCCACAATATTCATCCCCTCTAGCTCTCGGTATGTCCGTTGAACCGTATTTGGATTGACACTTGCCTTAATACCCATTTCCCGTACGGATGGAAGTTTATCTCCAGGCTTTAATTCCCCACGCAATATTTGCTTATTAATCCGGTCTGCAAGCTGACTATAAATGGGCTGCGATGAATGAAAGGTATTTGTCATCTTTTACACCTCAACTTTTTTGTCAAGCATCCAACTAGCTGCAAAGAATAACAAAAGAGCGAGGATGGTTTCAAACAGATAGGAGCCAGCAAAAAGACTTAAATTGGCTGTTTCTGACATGACTTCTGCACCGCTATTGTCAACGTTAAAAGAAATTCCTTCCAACATCTCGAGTTGAAATCCACCCCACATCGTCAGCTTTTGATAGACAAGTGACTGAGTAAACCAGTTATAAAAACTAGTCAATGCAACAAAAATAACAAAGGTTGAAAGAAAGCTCACAACCGTCCCAAGACGACGAGTGAATACCAAAAAGATCATCCAATAAAACAAAAAGAAAGCAGCAAAACTTAGCGCAAGTAAGACAAGATGAATACCAGCAAAAAAGACCAACTCCGTTATATTTGCCACCTGAATTTGTTCATTAATCATCGAAGACAGGTTTACAGTTACTAGCACAGTCGTACCAGTAAGGAGCAACGTAATCAGCATTGAAACAAAACCTGCAGCAACCTTCGCGAGTAAAAGCGAGTAGCCCGGCATAGGATTGTGAAGCCATAAATGAAGCTTTTTCTTTTCTGATTGCAAGCTATAAAACAAATAATAGGCTAAATAAAAGATCTGAACACCCGTTGCAGCAGCAGCAACCCCAACAACAGCCTCCCAAGCAAATCCATTCCGATTGCCGATATAAAAGGCAATACTCACTGACACGATAAACACAATAATTGGCATCAAAAACACCGGCATCCCTAAACGTAATTCCTTCTTTGTCAAACTTAACCAAGCAGACATATACAAAACCTCCAAATAAGTAATTTCAAACTAACTGTAACTCTGTATCAATTAAATAGTACACTACGACAGAGATACAGTCAATATAGAAAAAGATTTCTGTCCCCCATTACGTGAAAACAACTGTTTAAAACTGGAAAACTTACTCAATTTTCATCATTCCTCCTCATTCACCTCGCCATTGATTGACGACTTTATAACTCGCTGTTACTTTTAAGTAATAGATTACTAGTGAAGAAAGGTGGTTTTTTATGGTATCCCGAACGACGCTTGAGCCGCATGTTTTTACAGACCAACCTATGCTTCTTCTACCAGAGTACGTGATTCTTCGTCACGGACCTGTGACCGATTATGCAGTGCTCGTCAAAGACGGGCTGTTTGCTGATGTAGGTCCTGTTTCAGAATTACAGCTTCGCTATCATGACACAAAACAAATTCCCCTTCCTCGAGCTGCATTAATGCCTGGGTTTATTGATACACACCATCTCCTCACCCAAGATTTGGTAAGGCGTTAGCATTTGGAGAACCGTCTGAGATTTTCAAGCGCATTTGGGTTCCGCTTGAGGGCTCGCTTAATGAAGAACTCGTGTATCTCGCTGGTAAACTCGCAGCTCTTGAGTCACTTAGGGGCGGATTCACAACGGTTGTAGATGCTGGAACCCGTGCGGAGGGAGATTTAGATCCTTTAGTGCAAGCGGTGACAGATGCTGGCTTGCATTGTGTACTTGGGATGATTTGTAATGATCGGGGCGGGGCTCCGTCATTGGGGCCTCATGAGATTTTAAAACGTGCGGAGGTTCACCTTGCTAAATGGCCAGGGGGAGGTCTCATCCATCCTTCTCTTGCCATCTCGATTCCAGAGGCAGCATCAGATGAAATGTTATATAGTGTTGCTTCTTTATGTCATGAAGCGGGAGTCGCGGGACTAGCTTACTCAATTCATTCATCTCTTGCATTCGACAAATCTGCCTCAATCCTGCTCATAAACTCCTCTGCAGCACTGTATCCTTGCTGTCTTAAATACCAGTTGTTAGCCGCAGCTTCAATTAGTCCTGCTACGTCACGTCCAGGCTGAAGTTGAATTTCAATGGAAGGAACCTTTACTCCCATATATTCTGTAAAGGCAGCATCATGTTCCAATTCATTATTCAACGAATCTTTTTGCCATTTCATTAAGTGAATATCGAGTGAAATTCTTGTTTCATCTTGGAATACTTTTCGTCCATACATCCGTACTACATTTAATAGTCCAATACTCCGAAGAGCCAAAAACTCCTTTGTGTGTTCATCATGGGTGCCTAGAAGTGTTCGTGGACTAAGCTTCTTTAATACGACGACATCATCAGCCACAAGACGATGTCCCCGGCCAATTAACGTGTGTGCAATTTCACTTTTTCCTACTCCGGAATGCCCACGAAGTAAAATCCCTACTCCAAACACATTCACACAAACTCCATGTATTGAAATTTGTGGTGCCAAATTTTTCAGCAAGTAGGCATCCAACATAATAATAAATTCAGATGTTGTTTCGACTGTATTTGTTACTAATAAAGGGATGCCTTCTTCTTTACAATAATGCGTTAAATATGTAAGTCCTTCTTCACTAGCCGTCACGATAAAACATGGTGGGTGATAATGAACGATATTGCCAATCCTGATTCTTCGTTCCTCATGGCTTAACTTATGCAAATAGTTAATTTCTTTTCTTCCTAATATTTGAACTCGTTCCGTCGGAAAAAAATCAAAATGGCCAACGAACTCCAAACCGGGACGATGCGCATGTGATTGGGTAATGGTTTGTTGTAACTGATCCTCACCAGTCAATACTTTCAATGAAAACTTCTCTACCAAGTCTGCTACAGTTATTTTTTTCAATTTTCTACTCCCCGCCATCATTGCCTGCTTAATTTCTTTCATCCTTATTCATTATAAAATCTTCACCTTAAAAGTGCACCTTTCATAATGTGGCACAATTAGGATTATTACCATTCTAACCTGTGACAAAATTACAAAACAAAGGAAAAAGTCCTTCCAACAGAACCGCTGTCTTGATGTTAACGAACCCACTTATCAAAGGCAGATGGCGTCAGCTCGTATTCTTTGATAATCTCACTTCTGGGTTTTCCAGATGCATGCAGTTGGACGATTTGTTCTTTAAATTCTTTTGTGAAACTCCTTCTCACTCGCTTGGTCTTGTTTGATTCTCCTCAGCTTTATTTGAACCAAGTGTATATGACCTTAGCTAACTTGTCCAATCAAGTGTAACCTATCCACAATTTCAAAAGAAGAATACCAAGTTAGTGTAAATGAATTTGAAAAACAATTAAAAAATCTGTCTTCTAAATAGAACAAGCTCTTAGACTTGTTACATCAGAAGGACAGCAATAAAGAACTAGAAATTCTAGTTACTCTAATTAATGACTTCGAACATTGTACTAAACTATCTGAAGAGTACATCACTCGACTTATTAGAGATATTCATATTACTAATGAAGGTATTCCAATTATAAAGTATCGATTCCAAGCCCTCAACTTTCTTAGCAAGCTGAAATAATTAGAATATTCAAACTAATTTTTTCTAGGAATAAAAAATCATAAAATGTTAATTTATCAACGTTTTTCTACTTCCTCTGTTTTATAATTTTCAGCCTGTATCCTTCTACTTAACTTACTTTTACTTTATTTTCCTCATCAACAAGTGTAAACCCTAGACCTCCGAAAAAAGGTTCAAAAAAGGTTCTTGTCCCTTAGTGCCTATAGCATTAAGAGTCAGGAACCTAAATTTTGTTTTTCTCTTGGAAACAAGTTAGCAATGATAACACTGTTTTCCCATCAACCTTCTCACTGGTGCACTTCCCCGTAACCTTGCTTTCCTGGTATATTTACTCAGAAACTTCGGCTGCTGCCGTCCATTTTTCCCGCCATTTCACCTGTTCTTGCTCTTCTATTTGGTTTTCGAGCGTTTCATCCCAGCGTTCGAGCCACGTATTCCAGACACGCGCGTAGAAAATGTCCTGTTCTTTATTGTACATTCGAAACTCCAGACATGGAACCTGTTCGACTACCCGTTTATCAAAGCTCAATACGTTAGCCACTACCGTTTGAAAGCCGTTTTCATCCAGCCCATCTTCTCTCGCGGAAAGCACCTGCAAGATTCGGTCCGAATTAATAAGATCTTGATCATTCGCATACCGATAAAGTGTCAATTCTTCGTCTGATTCGGGCAAAGGTACGGTCATCGCCGGCCAAAATTTATCATGTCCTGGGCTGTAAAAAAGCTCTGTCCACTCTTCTTCCATTTCTTCGTCAATGATGCCTGTCTGCAGCTGCTGATGACCTTTCGTTGTTAGCTTGTAGATTTCTTTTTCGAGACGAATCAAGCCTGTTCGCTGCATTTTTTCGATTAAATCGGCAATGAACAACTCCTCTACCAATAGCATTTCGGATAAATTGGCTGCCCTTCTGATACTGGTCTGCTCAAAAGCAAGCAGCATCATTTTCATGAGGATATCCATTTTAGACCGCTTTACTCGTTTAAATGCGACATCAAATGTCTCGACTGGCAAATACCACTGAGCCGACTCTTTAATTTGGACAGCTGGATTCTCAAGCAAACTAGCGCGTAAACGTTGTGTTAATTTATCCATGCAGGCTCACCTCTTTAAGCGTTCGCAGTCCCTGTTGTTTTTTGGCGGCTTCTAATACGTGCGTATACATGTTTCTAGTGTTGGCTTGCTTCGTCCGCTCGGTAAACATCTTTGTGCTGCCGATTAAAACGAGCACCTCTCTAGCCCTTGACAAAGCGACATTCAGCCTGCGGTAGTCTTTGGCAAAGCCAATATCATCCTGTTTGTTATCGTGGTTGCGTACCATGCTTAATAGAATGACATCCATTTCCATGCCTTGAAACCGGTCCACTGTCCCGGTGCGAATCGTCAAGTGATTCAAGCGAAGCTCTTGCTGAATCAATCGGTCAATTCTTTTCACTTGTTCCCCGTAAAAACTGATGACGCCAATGCTTTTTTTCGCGTCAGCATTCATTCTTCCCGCTTGCTTTACCTGTGCAGTCGCTTCATCCAATTCTTGCAGCAACGCACCAATCTCCTTTAATTCAGCAGGGTTATACAGACTTTTTCCGCCTTTCATTCTTTCTTCGAAAAACGCGGGCTCGTTCGGCATATCCAGCCATAATAGATGATTGTTCCGCTTTATGAGCGGTGACTCTAGCAAGTGATCCCGCTGTGAATCAGAATTGGTCAAGCCGCATTGAAGCCGTTCGTTTTCCTGCTCATAAAACGGCGTTATGGCTTCCATAATGTTTTCATGCATCCGGTACTGGATCGCGAGCATCGTTTTATTGTTTTTTGGCAAGTTTTTATACAACCGTTCGAACAGCGATTCTTTTAATAGCTTTTTTAATTCCGCTTTTCCTTCAAAATTGCCACTGTTGTCTGCCATTTCCTGCAGCGTCTCTTCTAGTGTATCGTTTCCTAAAAGAGGCGGCAGCTGGTGATGGTCGCCGACTAAAATGACTTTTTTCCCTTTCAGCATCGGCAAAAGTAGCTCTGGCGGGGTTGCTTTTGATACTTCGTCAATAATCACGACATCAAAAACAGGGTAGCTCTCGATAAAATCTTTGCGTGCGGATGCCACACATGTTGTTCCAATGACGTTGGCATGCTTCACATAAAGCTTGCTGATTTCATCCAAATCGTGGTCCGTTGCCTCTTCAAGCAAAGAAAACCATTTCCCTTGAATGGACTGAAATAGCGGCAGTTTCTGCTTTTCCTGCTTTAATGACTCTCGTTTAAAAGAAAGACTCGCCAATTGCTTTAACACCTGTTCATGCTCGAGTTCCGGTTCTGTTGACAAGATTTCCTGTAAAGGTTGCTGTTCTTCTTCCTTTTGCTGGATTATGGTATGCAACTGCGGGAGGCGGGCTTCGATTTGTGCAAGGTTCTGCTCAGCTTCCTGCATCTGTTTGGCTTCTTTTGCTCGTTTATCGCGATTGATTTCAATTCGTTGCTTAACTTGCTCATGCTGCTCTTTTTGTTTCTGCAATTCATGCGCTTTTGCTTCTTTTTGATGTAGCATTTCCTTTGCGTTCGGAATTTGTTCCCCTAAGGTCATCATTTGCTTATGCTTGGTTTGAAGAGAATGAAGCTCGGTGCTTTGCTCTTCTAACGCCCGCAGCATTTTTTGATGCGACAGCTTGTTTTCACGTAGCTTTTTCTGAAGCTGTTCGATCATTTCCTGCTTTAGCAACCGAAATGATTCTTGCGCCATTTTTTTATACGCTTCAAACGGCTTTAACCGTTCCGCTTTTTGACGCACAAAGTGTCTCCTGCTATATAATCCTTCAAGATCTGTTACAAGCATCTGTGGAAAGATTTTCGTTTTTTCTTTCAGTTTGCTTCTTAATTCATCTAAAAAATGATCGATTTCTACCGCGGTATATACGGATGACCTCTTCATCGCACGCTGCTGAACCTGACCAATGGAAATGCGCTGCTGTTCTAACAGTTGTTCAACATATGAAATTGCGCCTTTTAGTTTGTCATGATATTCTTTTAATTTTTCCAGCTGGTTGATTCTTTCGCGAATGTCCTTCAGCTCATCCATTAACAGCTGAACGTTTATCGGTCGTTCCAGATTTTGCTCAAGTATGATCCACTTCAAGCCGTCTACTTGTTTGACGTCTGTTACTTTTGCGATTAAAGCATCCATCTGCTTTGATGCTTCAGCCCATTTTTCACATTCAGCAGAAGTTTGCTCGATGCTTTGTTGTTTTTCATCAATCTCGTCTTCAAGTTCCTGACATGCAATGCTGTGCTGAAGTTGCTGAATCACTTGCTCGTTAGCATCCCACTCTTTCTGAATAGCGCCACTGTCCGGCTCACTACGAAGAAAGGTTTCGTCTTTTTCAATGGCGGCATTCAACAAACGAAGAGACTGACTGGTCTCCTCCACCTCATTCTGAGCCGTTCGCAGCTCCTGATCGACCACTTGCACGTTCTGTTTTTGCTCATCGATTATAGACTGAATTTCGCTAAACCGTTTTTCCGCTTTTTGTTTTGCTGCAAACTCCTCTTTCAATCGTGCAAGCAACGGCTGCAGTTGCTCGATTTCCCGCTCGTTCGTTGCCCATTCTACTTCTAGTTCGCTTCCTCGTTTTTGGCGTGCTTCAAATTGAGTCGATACTTCTGTTAACGTATGATCTTTCCAATACTGCCCTACATTTTCTTCAATGAACTTTTTGCCTTCTTCTTCAATGCTTTCGGTGCGTCCGACTCGAAGAATGCGAATGTCTTTATGCGCAAGTAACCGTCCAAGGGCGTTGTCAACCGCCAAATTCGACTGAGAAGCGACAAGTGTACGCAGCCCTGCCTTCGCATTTTGCAAACAAATTTCTGAAATAACTGTTGTTTTTCCGGTTCCAGGGGGCCCTTGAATGACATACAAATCTTCGGCGGACATCGCACCTACCACCGCTTCTTGCTGAAATTTGTTCAATCGATTGTGAAACTGCAGCGTTGCTTGCTTTTTCGGTGCTTTGACCGGCGGCTTATTTTCAAATAAGAGGCGTTCAAGCTCTGGATTTGCAGCCAGACCGTTTTCTAAATCCTTAAAGCCTTTCCGCAGTCTTTTCACCTGGCTTAATGTCGCAAAGTTGCTGAAGACAACTTCTTTCGGATTCACATCAAGCCGCTGCTGTCGAGCGAGTTTCTCCATATAACTGTGCAATTCCACTTCAACGGTAAGAGCGGAACGATTCGCTTTTAGCACTTTCCCGATATCTTGGTCAATCCCTTTAAGTTTAACGCTCAAATCTTTGAGTAACTTCCATTCCTTCTCACCGAGCTTGCAGCCCGTGATCGTCACCCGGCTGAAATCACCACTGAACTTAAGTCCCGAGTAGCGGGACGTCATATCCGGAATGTCCGCAGAGCGCTCCTGAATTTTTAAATAGCCTTCCCAGCTCGCAATACGCTTTTTCACATACATCGAGCTTTCCTCGGCAACCGGCATTTCGTGGATCAAGCTCAGCAAATCAAACGGGACCGTACTCCCCCGCTGTACGTTTAAATCAAACTTTAGGTACACTGGGTGGCGCCAATTGGTATGCACTGGCGTATGCACGGCTCTCGTCGTTACATTCGTCGCAATGAACCGATCCTTCTCCACCACACAATGCAGAACGACCACAAACTCATTGTACTTCTCGACCATCCGCGTATTCGCCTCAATGTCAAAGAACAATGCGGCCGAAAGAACGCGATCTGCCGCCGGCGGATACTTTTCTATATAAACGTGAAACGATTTCTCCAACGAAAAAAACGAGCGCTCCTCTAGCCTGAGCTCCCGCATCTTGTCCTTCGCCTTATTCGTTAACGTTACCGGACAACGATATGTCGTACTATGTTTCTTCATCATGTTTCCACCTGCTTTAGTCAGCACCAAAAAGGTTTTGAATGGTTTTAGCCTATTGAATTATAGCATACTGTTCATAAGCTTTTAGCAGGTCCGAACTTTTTTTATGTAACTCCACAGTAGTGGTTGCAGATTTATTATGATAGAGTTGTGAATTCAATTCACAATCGACAATATCCGTGTTAAACTTACATTCGTTAAATTTTCTTAATATAATTAAGGGGCTGTTCTCTCTTTATTATAATTATAAGAGTCGGAGGGAAATAAATGAAAAATTCAATTCATAAATGGAACGAATTGAGCCTAGTAAAACGAATTCTTGTGGGTATTATTATAGGAGTTATCTTGGCTGTAACGGTTTCTGATGCCGCAAGATGGGTTACCATTTTCGGTTCTTTATTCGTAGGTGCACTGAAGGCTGTTGCACCAATATTAGTCTTATTCCTAGTTATGCATGCCATCTCTAAACATAAAAGTGGTCATCAAACGAATATGAAATCGATTATTGCTCTTTATGGTTTAAGTACATTCCTAGCTGCATTAGTGGCAGTAGTGGCAAGCTTTCTATTTCCAATCAGCTTATCACTTGTAACAAGCGCCGAAGGATTGACTCCTCCTGGTGGTCTTGTCGAAGTACTTCAAACATTGCTGTTTAACATTGTTGACAATCCAATTAATGCGCTATTAACTTCCAATTATATTGGCATATTAACTTGGGCTGTACTTCTTGGTATTGCGTTACGAAATGCGCCTAACACAACGAAAAACATGCTGGCTAATTTTTCAGATGCCATATCTCAAATAGTGAAATGGGTTATCAATTTAGCACCATTAGGAATTATGGGGCTTGTCTTTGAAGCAATTGCAACAAATGGGCTTGCCGCCTTGCTCGATTACGCAAAATTACTTATCGTTCTAGTCGGATGTATGCTTTTTATCGCTCTTGTCATGAATCCACTTGTCGTATTTATCAATATTCGAAAAAATCCATATCCACTTGTCTTTAAATGCTTAAGGGAAAGTGGTCTTACAGCATTCTTTACTCGAAGTTCTGCAGCAAACATTCCAGTAAATATGAGTTTATCTGAAAAACTAGGTTTAGATAAAGATACGTATTCCGTTTCAATCCCATTAGGTGCTACCATTAATATGGCTGGTGCCGCTGTAACTATTTCTGTCTTAACCCTTGCAGCCGTTCATACGCTTGGCATTCAAGTCGATTTTGGCACTGCGCTTATTCTTAGCGTTTTAGCCGCTGTATCCGCTTGTGGTGCTTCAGGTGTTGCCGGTGGGTCGCTTTTACTTATTCCTTTAGCATGTAGCTTATTTGGAATTCCAAATGAGATTGCTATGCAAGTCATTGGTGTAGGTTTTATCATAAGTGTTTTACAGGACTCTTGTGAAACTGCCCTTAATTCATCCTCGGACGTGCTTTATACTGCAACAGCTGAATATGCTAAAAAGCGTAGAGAAGATAGGTAAGTTATGATCAATTCCTAAAGACAACATTTTCTAAATGCTTCGTATAGGATATTAAATCTAAATGAATAAATTAAAAAGGTGCCTGTCAATGTCGAATTCGACAATTGACAGGCACTTTACATAATAACGGAGCGAAGTTAGCATGTTATCGGTTGATTCACTTAATTGCAAAAAAAATTTCCGGAAATAGTTTTTTGTTTTCTTGTAGTATTTAGTTGTTTTTGGTAGATATGATTTTATTCTAATTTATAATAATTATTTTTATAAATGCAAACGGTTTCAAAATAAGGGAGGTGTTTTTATTTTTTGGAAATTACCGCTTTTTTTTGTTAGACGGTAAACATAATGGGGGTTCTGCGTTTAATCTAAGAATAAAAATAAAGGGGTGTTCCATGTGATCGAAAATGTAATAGATTGGGGAAATACCATTCTTTGGTCCTACGTGTTAATTATTTTACTAGTTGGTTTAGGAATTTATTTTACGGTTCGTACCAAATTTGTTCAGATTACAAAACTCGGTGAAATGTTTAAGCTAATGAAAGAGAGTCCATCTACTAAAAAAGGAAAGACTCAAATCTCCTCGTTTGGAGCTTTTTGTATCAGTGCAGCGTCAAGAATAGGTACAGGTAATTTAGCTGGTGTTGCAATCGCGATAAGTTTGGGTGGTCCAGGCGCTGTATTTTGGATGTGGGTGGTTGCCCTTTTTGGGGCAGCATTAAGTTTTACTGAAAGTACATTAGCTCAAGTTTATAAAGTAAAAGATTCAAATGGATTTAAAGGTGGTCCAGCCTATTATATGGAAAAAGCAATGGGGAAAAGATGGATGGGTGTTTTATTTGCGATTTTAATCACCTTCTGTTTTGGATTGGCGTTTAATTCTGTACAGGCAAATACAATCACCGTTGCATTTGAGGAAGCTTTTGGGACGAATCGCCTCTTGGTCGGTTTCATTCTAACAGTACTGACTGCATTTGTTATCTTTGGTGGCGTTAAACGGATTGCTAGTGTGTCTCAGGTAGTTGTACCGATTATGGCAACATTTTATTTACTTATAGCTGCATATGTCGTACTCATTAACATTAGTGAAATTCCAGGCGTGATTGGTCTTATCGTATCTAGTGCTTTTGGATTGAATGAAGCGGTTGCCGGTGGAATCGGTGCAGCGATTATGAATGGAGTCAAACGAGGATTATTCTCGAACGAAGCTGGGATGGGTAGTGCACCCGTTGCAGCAGCAACCGCAAATGTTAGTCACCCTGTTAAACAAGGGCTTGTTCAAACATTAGGTGTTTTTGTTGATACACTATTCATTTGTAGTGCAACTGCGTTTATTATTTTGTTAGCTGGTAGTCCACAAGAAGGAATGGCAGGCATACAACTTACTCAGAGCGCCTTAGCTAGCCATGTTGGTCCCTGGGCAACCACTTTCGTCGCTATTGCTATTTTATTATTTTGCTTTAGTTCAATTATCGGGAATTATTATTATGGTGAATCTAACATCGGATTCATTAAAGAAAGTAAAGGGGCTCTCTTTATTTTCCGTATCGCTGTACTAGGAATGATCTTGTTTGGCTCAGTATCTAGCCTTAGCATGGTTTGGAATTTAGCCGATCTCTTTATGGCACTTATGGCCATCACAAACTTAATTGCCCTTCTGTTAATTGGCAAAATTTCTATAGCCGTATTAAATGACTATTTGGAACAGAAAAAAGCAGGCAAAGATCCTGTATTTTATGCTAGCAGAATTAAAGGACTTAAAAATGTAGAATGTTGGAACGATGAAACAGAAGAAACAAAGGAAAAAAGAAAAGACGCATAAGTAAGAACGCATTCGCCTTATGAGGAATTATTCATTCCCATAAGGCTTTTTGACGTTCTAGGGGCTACATTCTTGTCTGTGGCGGCGGGATGTCATAGTAAAGACGCAACCTTTTGATAAATGTCTAAGGTTGCGTCTTACATGTGCGTTATAGTTGATTACCCTTGCATAAATTTCGCTCCGGCTATGCCAGGGTTTGTCATCTCTTTTGGGTTAAGGATTTCGTTAAGTTCTTCTTCGGATAAAATTCCACGCTCAAGGCAGATGTCTCTTACCGACCGGCCTGATTGAATCGCTTCTTTGGCCACCCTCGATGCTACCTCGTAACCAACATGTGGATTGATCGCAGTGACAATTCCGACACTTTTTTCAACTAATTCACGACAACGCTCATGATTCGCCGTTATACCAGCAACAGCAAAATCTCGAAAAACACGAATTCCATTTTGTAAAATCGACAAGGATTGCAATAAATTAAAGACTAACACAGGCTCCATCACATTTAATTCTAGTTGACCTGCTTCAGACGCAAGGCTTATCGTATGGTCATTCCCAATCACCTGAAACGAAATTTGATTGATGACTTCACACATGACTGGATTCACTTTTCCGGGCATAATTGAAGATCCTGGTTGGCGAGACGGTAAATTGATCTCATTAATTCCTGTGCGAGGCCCTGAGCTCATCAGCCTTAAATCGTTAGCGATCTTCGATAAATTAATAGCGGCAATTTTTAACGTGCTTGATACCTCTGTATAAGCATCTGTATTTTGAGTGGCGTCAACCAAATCTTCGGCAGTTTTCAGAGGATAGCCCGTGATGTCAGCTAAATACTTAGAAACCTTCTTAATGTATTCAGGCTTAGCATTTAATCCTGTTCCTACCGCCGTTGCCCCCATATTAATTTCATATAAGTGAGTTACCGATTGTCTTATTCGACCAAGATCACGATTTAGTACACGGCGATATGCTCCAAATTCTTGGCCAAGACGGATAGGTACTGCATCCTGAAGATGCGTTCGTCCCATCTTTAAAACCTCATCAAATTCAATTTCTTTTTCCTTTAATACTTCAATTAGTTCTTCTAGTTCCATTGTTAAAAGATCTGCTAATCGAAGCGTAGAAATATGAATGGCTGTCGGGAAAGCGTCATTTGTTGATTGCGCCATATTCACATGGGTGTTCGGACTTACTCGTAAATACTCTCCCTTTTTGCCACCAAGTAACTCAATCGCCCGGTTTGCAATGACTTCGTTTGCATTCATATTAAATGAAGTTCCAGCCCCCCCTTGAATCACATCAACAATAAAATGTTCGTTCAGCTTTCCTGAGATGACTTCATCAGCTGCTACAATAATAGCATCAGCAATCGTAACATGAAGAACACCGACGTCCCTATTTGCTATTGCAGCTGCTTTTTTCACATATCCAAAGGCACGAATTAGTTCAGGGTGAGGAGGGTAGCCAGTAATAGGAAAGTTTTCCTTAGCACGCATTGTTTGAATCCCATAGTATGCATCCTTAGGTACTTGCTTTTCTCCAATTAAATCCCGTTCTGTCCTACATTCAGATTCCAACACTTTTTCTTCTTTGAGCTCGAAAGTTTTCCCCATGTCTCATTACCTTCCTTTAAACTTCAGTTTCCCAAGTTGTTGATAAGTCATAAGCTATTGATGTTTCAATTAATTGTTTGACTTGTTTTACATCTGTCGTTACACCAAGAGCCCACATAAATTTTGCTACAATCGCTTCTTTGTTCATATCACCTGATAAAACCACATCATATTGTGCTACCTTTCTCCCTACCTCATAAAGAAGCAAATCCTCCCCTTCTTCTAAACATTGGGTTGAAATAAGGACAGCAACCCCATCATCGATCAACTCTTTAACTTTAGGCAACAGATTTCTTTCTTCAAATGGCACCCCACCATTCCCGTAACTTTCAATAATAACGCCCCTGTATAACTTTTTAAAAACATCAAAAATTTCAGGCTTGGTTCCAGGGTGCAATTTCAATACAAATACATCAGAACATAGACTTGTATCTAATGTAAGTTCCTGTTTGGTAGTCTCAGGCTTCCAGTAATAAGTAATGTTTTTTTCTTTAATTGAAGCAACGTAAGGTAAGTTAATGCTTTCAAAAGCATCATAGCTTTTCGTCCGCATTTTAACTGCTCTTGTCCCCATAATGACACGTCCATCAAAGACAACAAACACACCTCCTATGTTTTCGCTTGCAAAAACGAGTGAATCCGATAGATTCTTAATAGCGTCCGTCTTTTTAAAACTGATAGGAATTTGAGAACCTGTCACAACAACCGGTTTTTGCAAACCTTGTAGCATATAGGACAATGCTGCTGATGTATAACCCAACGTATCTGTTCCATGAGTAATAACAAATCCATCATATTGGTCATAGTTTTCACTAATTGCTTCTGCCATTTGAACCCAATGTTCTGGCTGAATGTTTGTACTGTCTCTGTTCATCAATATTTGGTATGTTACATCAACAGATAAGGATGTATCTTTAAAATAGTTTAGTAGATCCTTAGCTGATAAACCTGGAACAAGTCCCTCTTCTCCTTCTATTGAGGCAATCGTTCCTCCTGTTGCAAGTAACAATAATCTCTTCATGTCTGTTCTCCTTTATTTTCAATATAATCTAACAATTTGTTTTCATAACGCGAACGATGTGTTTATTATAAACATCAAAAATGCAAAATATCAACATGTTTGTTTTCGATTCGCGAACTTTCTTTCTTGATATGTTTTATTCTCATGCTATAATGTAGAACTATAAAAATAAGGGAGTAGGGGTACAGTTGCTGAAACGATTATTAGAACTTAGAAAAAACAAAAATTGGTCTATGCAGGAAACTGCTGACCGACTTGGTATTGCAAAAAGCACTTATGCAGGTTATGAATCTGGATATCGAATGCCTCCTATACAAGCGTTAGTAGAAATTGCTGATTTGTATGAAATAACAGTGGATTATCTATTAAATCGCGAAGAGGAAAATAACCGGGAGCTTGACCTTATTAAGCTGTTGGTAGCAGAGGAGAGAGTACTCTCACTTGATAATGAGCCATTAAACAGAGAAGAGTTAAGCAATTTTATTGCATTTACCAGAGTAAAGCGCCAGTTAAATAAATCTATTAAAGAAATGTAATCGTTTCTTCTGGAACTAAAATTAGCAATCGTATCCCCGGATCAATATTATTAAAATGACAACTTAAGGGGAAATCGAAATCAAAGAGGTATGCTATAGTTAAAATAAGCAAACTTCATTGCCTTAAATCATTGACTGAGCAATCAAACTAGAACAGTTGTATGAAGTGTGATCGAAAGTTATAAATAGGAAGTGACACAATTGAACATAGATCCTTTACTAAGGAAAGAGTATTACATCATTCTTCTCATGATATTGTTTGTCCCATTGGCAGGTGAAATAAACTTTTATCCTATCAATGCTACATTTCGCGTTAGTTTGGGCCCTCCCGTCATTTTCCTATTCTTACTTTTTTTAAAGAATAGAACGATTATCCCAGGCCTCTTAACCGCTTTAGCGGTCGTCGCCTATCGTATTTTTTTAGACTGGATGATGTTATCAAACTTTAATTGGTTCGATTCTTTTGAAGCTCATTATCCAACATTTTTCTTTTACTTCACATATACATGTCTATTTTATCTAGCTAGAGTTAATCGTTACCATCATCGCCCTTTACTTATTGGCTTCTTTGGCATCGTCATTGAAATCATTTCCGACCTTTTCGAGATTTTTGTACAGTACCTTGCATTTGGAGTTACAATTAGTTCAGGGGCATGGACTGAGATGTTGATCATTTCACTCTCTCACAGCTTTATGGTCTTAGGTGTCTTCAGCATGATGAAATTATATGAGACCCAATTAAAAGAGCAGGAGATAAAAAAACAAAATGAACATATGGTAATGCTCATCTCAAATTTATATGAAGAGTCTATTCACTTAAAAAAAACCCTTCAAAACTCTGAAACGATTACAAGGAAAGCATTTAATCTTTACAGAGAATTAAACCAAGATTCCCCTATTGATAGTATAAAACTTAAAAAAACACGTCAACAATTATTAGAGATCTCTGGTGAAGTTCATGAAATGAAAAAAGATAATCAACGCATCTTTGCTGGATTATCAAAACTTATCTATAACGAAGGTTTTGTTGATTATGTCAATATCGATGAACTTATTAAAATTATTGTACGTGCAAATGAAAACTATGCTAGGTTACTTGAAAAAGACATTCGTCTTACTTATACAATTCAAGACGTTCGCCAGCAATTTCATGTTTTTACCGTGTTATCGATTCTCAACAACATTGTTGCTAACGCTGTCGAGGCCATTCATTATGAAGGTGCGATTAACATCGATGTACGTGCCAAGCAACATACCATTGAATTTCTAATAGAAGATAACGGACCTGGTATTTTAGAAAAGCACAAAGAATTAATTTTCAAGCCTGGGTTCACTTCTAAATTTGATGCTGTAGGTAATCCCTCGACGGGTATTGGACTAGCCTTTATAAAAGATATGGTGACCAAACTGAACGGTCAAGTTACTTTCGAAAGTAACTTGAAGCATAAAAGAACCGTATTTACCATCCGTTTGCCCATTGAAAATTTAATTAAAAAGGAAGATTCTTGATGAATTTTTATATTATAGATGATGATGTAACCGTTCGTTCCATGCTGGCTCAATTTATTGAAGACGAAGCTCTCGGCCAAGTCGTTGGTGAATCTGAAGATGGTTCCTTATTAGACGGAGAAACCTTGAATATACAGAAGGTTGATATCTTATTAATTGACTTATTAATGCCTAAACTTGATGGGCTTGAAACCATTCAAGCAATCAAACCTACGTATAAAGGCAAAATCATTATGATATCTCAAGTTGAGGATAAAGAATTAATTAGTGAAGCGTACTTACTTGGTATTGAACATTATATTATTAAGCCCATTAATAAAATCGAAGTGTTAGCGGTTATTCGCAAAGTAATGGAACATGTCCGCTTAGAAAAATCAATCCATGACATTCAACAGTCGTTAAACTCTGTTTTTCAATTGAATTCTAAATCGGAACAGAGCCGACCTGAATTCAAAGATTATTCCATTAAGCATTATGGTCAATTTCTATTGTCTGAGTTAGGTATTTCAGGAGAAGCGGGTAGTAAAGATTTGCTAGACATATTGGCATTTTTATTTAATTATGAAAAAAGAAATACGTTTGAACAGGGATTTCCATCACTAAATGTGATTTATGAAGAGTTAGCTTATCAAAAGCTTGGGTTATCAATAGATGCAGCCGAGGTGAACAAGGAGATAAAAGCTTCTAAACAACGCGTGAGAAGAACGATTTATCATTCATTAGATCATTTAGCTTCCTTAGGGCTGACTGACTTTTCAAATATCCTATTCGAGAAACATGCATCCCACTTTTTTGACTTTTCAATCGTCCGAAAGAAAATGTTGGAAATAAAAAGTGAATCAAGCTCTTCAGTATCAGTATCCACGACTCGAATTAACACAAAAAAATTCATTCACACTTTGTATTTTGAATCAAAACGAATGATGTCAGAGTAAGCTGGTGCCTGGCACCTGTCGAATTCGTCAAATGACAGGCACCACAACTAACCCGATACATTAGGAAGCACCGATAATTTTTCAGCAAACCGTTTTTCGTTAAATGGCACTCTCGTAAAGAACTAATTCCCTAGTCGAAATTTTTTCTTTATCCCTATTGATATTTTGATTATATGTTGATAATCTAGAGTAGCGTTATTTGGAGAGGGAATATTTACTAAGTCGGGTCTTTCCAAGCAGATAATTTTCACCACTTACTTTAGGGAAGTTAAGGCAGAGGGGCTCTAGGTCAAATGCCAATCGGCAACTTTAGTTGCCTTATTGATTGAGTTAAAAGCTCAAATTTTATAAGTTGGTTACTTTACAACCAGTGCACTTGCACATCAACTTGTGAAACGGTCAATAAGAGTGCTAAAAAGTGATTATTTGCTATATAGACTCTGATCCTATTAAGATATTTTGAATATTAAAGAGCTTTCTATCATACTATTTTTTGATTTTTATGGTAGTACACGCATACATATGACTTTCGTCATGAATTTACTTATGCTTTTTTAATATTATTGATGATATCTTAGCAAGTGTTGTGCGCGATATGCGTTTTGCACTTGCTTTTTTGTTGTTTTAAAAAGGTTTTTGAGAGGGAATCGATCCTAAGTAGTTGATGTGCTGCTAGTTAGGTTGTGGTTGTAAGATTTCTCTTTCATTTGCAAAATCTATTTAGTTAGGAGATAGGATAATGGGAAAAGCACTTATTATTGGATGTGGTGGGGTGGCGTCAGTAGCCATCCAGAAATGTTGCCAAAACAGTGAGGTATTTGAAGAGATTTGTATCGCGAGTCGTACAAAATCAAAATGTGATGACTTAAAAGCGAAACTAGATGGTGGAAAAACGAACATTACCACTGCACAAGTTGACGCCAATAATGTAGATGAGTTAATTGCATTAATTGAAGAGGTCAAACCAGATATCGTGATGAATTTAGCTTTGCCATATCAAGATTTAACGATTATGGATGCTTGTCTTGCAACGAAAACTAACTATTTAGATACAGCCAATTATGAGCCGGAAGATACGGCAAAGTTTGAATACAAATGGCAATGGGATTACCGTGAGCGTTTTGAAAAGGCTGGAATTACGGCTCTTTTAGGTAGCGGCTTCGACCCTGGTGTGACAGGTGTATTTTCTGCACATGCTCTAAAACATCACTTTGATGAAATTGAATACATTGATATTCTTGACTGCAACGCAGGAGATCATGGGTATCCTTTTGCTACGAATTTCAATCCTGAGATCAATATCCGTGAAGTGTCTGCAAACGGAAGTTATTGGGAGAACGGTGAATGGATCGAAACGAAACCGATGGAAATTAAACGCATTTACAACTTCCCTGAAATCGGTAAAAAGGATATGTATTTATTACATCATGAAGAAATTGAGTCTCTTGCCTTAAATATTCCTGGGATTAAGCGAATCCGTTTCTTTATGACATTTGGAGAAAGTTACTTAACTCACCTAAAATGTCTTGAAAATGTCGGCATGACTTCAATTGAACCAATTGAATATGAAGGGAAACAAATCGTTCCACTTCAGTTCTTAAAAGCTATGTTACCTGATCCATCATCTCTTGGTCCTCGTACAAAGGGGAAAACGAACATTGGTTGTATCTTTACAGGAAAAAAAGATGGAAAAGAAAAAACGTATTATGTATACAATGTGTGTGACCATGAAGAATGCTATAAAGAAGTAGGCTCACAGGCAGTCGCTTATACAACAGGTGTTCCGGCAATGATTGGTGCGATGATGCTCATGACTGGAACGTGGAATAAGGCTGGCGTATACAATATCGAGGAATTCGACCCGGATCCGTTTATGGATGCATTGAACAAGTGGGGATTGCCATGGAAAGAAAGCTTTAACCCAGAGCTTGTCGATTCTAAGCATATTAAACACCCGGAGACTGTACGTTAATATGCTGTTTGACGAATTACCAACACCTTGTTACGTAGTAGATGAAAGTCTTCTGGAAAAGAACCTTATGATCCTAAACGGCGTCATGGAACGTACAGATTCAAAAATTATCCTGGCACAAAAAGCATTTTCAATGTCTACGTTGTATCCATTAATTGGGGAATATTTAAGTGGTACAGCATCAAGCGGGTTATATGAGGCACGGCTTGGTCATGAGGAGATGGGGAAAGAAAATCATGTCTTTTCCCCTGCTTATCGTGATGATGAGATTGATGAAATTATCTCATATTGTGATCATATCATCTTTAATTCCTTCTCACAGATAGAAAAGTTTAAAGACAAAGTTCTTCAAGCTGGGAAAAAAGTTGGTTTGCGCATCAATCCTGAATGCTCCACACAAGAGGGGCATGCGATTTATGACCCATGCTCACCAGGTTCCCGCTTTGGTGTTACAATAGAGCATTTTCGTCCCGCTTTGCTTGATGGTGTGTCAGGGCTACATTTCCACACACTTTGCGAGCAAAACTCTGACGATTTAGAAACAACGCTGAATGCGATTGAAGAAAAATTTGGACCTTATCTATCACAAATGGGGTGGATTAACTTTGGCGGCGGTCATCACATCACCAAAGAAAATTATGACATTCCATTACTAGAAAAATGTATTAAGAGAATGCAAACGAAATACGATTTAGAAGTCTATCTTGAGCCAGGAGAAGCGATTGCTCTTAATGCTGGATATCTCGTTACGACTGTCCTTGATACACTGCAAAATGGAATGGAGATTGCGATCCTTGACACATCTGCAACGTGTCACATGCCGGATGTGCTTGAGATGCCTTATCGCCCTCCTCTTCTTGGGTCAGGGGAAGTAAATGAAAAGCCATATAGTTATCGACTTGGTGGGCAAACTTGTCTTGCCGGTGATACAATTGGAGACTATTCTTTTGATCAGCCATTAAAGTCTGGAGACCGATTAGTGTTTGGTGATATGGCAATCTATACGATGGTAAAAAACACCACGTTTAACGGCATGCCATTACCAGCTATTGCTGTTAAAGATAAAGCTGGAGATTATCGTATCGTGCGTGAATTTGGCTATGAAGATTTTAAGACGAGACTCGCCTAATAGAATGTTACCCATGTGATGGGAGCACGGTCTCGTATGTCCTGCCCACACAGAGACCTTTGAAAGAATCAGATTCTAAAAAACAGAATCTGATTCTTTTTATTTTAATAAGCTTAAATACATAATATTTAGACTTTTCCTGTGGTAATCAGTTATAATGGAAAGAAACGGGTATAAAGAGGCTGATATTTTGTTTTATAAGAGAATAGAGTTCAAGAATGTTGTTGGACAGAAAGTAAAAGTCACTGAAATCCCTGTAGTAGCAGCAAATGATCGTTATTATTTTATGATTCAAGCTCGTTTGCAACTCTTTATTTCATCACTTTACAAGAACCCTCAAGAAAAAAGTAGCTATTCCTTTCGAGAGTATTTAAAACGAAAAATAAGATGGTCTGATTTCGAGGATTTATTTCATGATTATGGAGAAACAAATTCCTAGTCCCACAGTGCTTTAACGGAGGCCACTGAAAAAAATTGGTTTTTACCTTTTTCAGTAGTCTTTAACACACTGAGGGTCAGGAACCTCAATCCAAGCATCACCATGCATCGTTGGTTTCTTAAACGACCACCTGCTAAAGCAGGTGGATTTGGACATAAAATGTCTACGACTAAAGTCGCTTCATAAGACTGAAGTCATCTTAAAGCCTATATGCTCAAGCACACTAAAATTTGACTAAACTCATTTTGTTTCTTCATCTACTGTTCCTACTGTGGCACAAAAATAGCCTCTTGCCCATAAGTGCAGGCCCTAATATTTCTTTTTCAATTCGGGAAATTGATCCTGTAGAAGCCTTGATAATCTCCCTTTTAGGTACTGCATGATTTTACTTGGAGCAAGGCTTGGTGGACATGATAACAATAAGTGGATGTGGTCTTTTCCAACATTTCCTTGCAAGATTGTGATGCCTCTTGCTTCACATCCTTGCCTGATTAATTCTCGCGTTCTTACGGCAATCGGACCACGTAACACCTTATATCTATATTTTGTTACCCAGATCACATGAAACTTGATGTCAAAGACTGCATGACTATTCTTCTTATATCCGTCCATACTTTCACCTCACACCTTAAGTATGGACTAGAAGGATAAGGCTAAAAACGTATACCGTCTAAAGACGGTGGAGTTAGATCGCGCGTTTGTATAAAATAATAATTTTGTTTTATACAAACGCTACTGCCTAATTAAATGCTCAGAACGATACTTACCTGGTGTGGTGCCAACATGTTTTTTAAATACTTGGTTGAAATATCGTTGATTAGCATATCCAACTTGATGACAAATTTCAGAGATTTTATAATTGGTCGTTCTGAGTCGTTCCTTTGCTGTATTCATTCGCATATCAATGATAAATTCAAACAATGTCATGCCAACCCTTTTTGAAAACAAGCTACTAAGATAGGCTGGACTAATATGAAATTGTTGAGCAATATCGTCCAAAGTAATAACTTCACAAAAATGGTTTTCTATATACTTTTTTACATCAACAATTAATTTCTCTTTCTGCGACATTTGATTATCTTGTAAATACTCAGAGAGCAAACTCCCCTTATCGAGTAACCATTCTTTCATCTCATCAATTGATCTCAATAGATGTAATTGGTTATATATCACATGTTTTTCTTCCAAAATACGTTCAACATTGACTTCATATTCTTTCTGTACATAATCAAACACATTTATTATTAGCCTAAAACACATATATTTTGTTTTGACTGCTGGCAGCATCTTTTGCTGGGAATATTGTAATAAATCATCAATCAGTTTGTTCAGATTATTTAAATCCCAATTCTGTTTGTTGAAGTAATTATCGATCATTTTGATCATATCAGAACCTACATTATGATCCACTTTTTCCAAAGCATCATAATACGTAAACGATCGATTTAAATAAATACCGATGTGAAAGGCTTCTACTGCTTCTTTATATGATTGCTGAACATATGTTAGATCATCATACGTATTCCCCACTCCGATTATAGTTAATTCTCCAACCTGATTCTCCACTAATTCAGAAAAATCCAATATGGCTTTATTCTCCTCTTGATTCGATTTTGAAAATACAACAACTAAATATTCATCAACGAAAAACACAAATCCATTGTCTCCATTTTTCTGAAAAGTTTTTTTTAGATGCCTAATAAAATCCCGCTCTTTATATTTGGTTAGCCCTTTAGAGGTAAATCCACAAACGAGTACCGTACAATTTTCAAATTCAGTCGTTAGCTCATGATCGCTTAATTGATGACCAAAAATAGCATCTAGCATATATTTTTCTTCTAATTGCAATTCATATTTTTGAATCTTATCCTTATTCTGTTTTTCTACTAGAATACTATCAAACTTGTTAATTGCTTTTTTTACTGAAGCAATAATTTCATCAATCTCAATTGGTTTTGTTAAATAGTCCACTACTTCTAGTTTGAGCGCCCTTTTCGCATAATCAAATTCTGTATAGCCACTAATAATGATAAATACGGTATCCGGCAGAAGATTCTTTACTTTATCAATTAAGTCTAAGCCATTCAATCCAGGCATTCTTATATCAGCCATCACAATGTGGGGCTTTGTATCTTCAATTAATTTGTACGCCGTATTCCCATCTAGAGAAGTTCCTACAATTTGAACTTGATGATCCGACCAATTTATTGCTGAAGTCAGACCATCTAATACCACTTTTTCATCATCTACAATTACCATTTTATACATTTTCGGTCACCCCTTCCTTTTGCAATCCTCGAATTCTAATCCGACCTTTATGATTACCTTTGTCCCTCTGTCTTTTTTACTTTCTATTTTCATTCCATAGTTTTGACCATACTGTAACTTAATTCTTTCATTTATGTTTTCTAAAGCATATCCTTGCTTACTTGCAGCTACTTCTTCCGTGTCAAAACCAACTCCATTATCAATGACTTCAAAAATCATCGCATCGTTTGCTTTTCGACCAGTGATTATGATTTTTCCATTTCCTTCTTTTAGTTCTAAACCATGATAAACTGCATTTTCGACAAGTGGCTGTAGAATCAATTTAATAATCTTTTTAGTCAAAAGCTCCGGGTCAACATCAACGCTGTATTTAATTTTGTTATCAAAACGAATATTTTGAATATCGATATAACTTTTCACTTGATCAATTTCATTTTCTACAGTCGTAATATACTTTCCATCATTTAATGTTAATTTAAATATTTTTGATAAACTTACTGCCATTTTTGCAATCAGTTTCGCATTACTTTTTTGTGCCATCCAAAAGATCGAATTAAGCGTATTGTACAAAAAATGTGGATTAATGTGATTTTGAAGGGCCAAAAGCTCAGCTTCTTTTTCTTTTAATTGAGACTCATAGAGCTGGACGGTCAATTCACTATTTCGGTTATACAATTGAACAAAGCGATTCCCGACTTTTCCAATTTCATCGTTAGAGTCAAACGCGATATTCGATATCACTTCTCTTTTTTCCATATCCTCTGTTACATTTCTCAATAATGAAAGTTGTTTCGTGATTTTTTTTGAAATCAAAAAGGCACTTATTGTTGCTAGCAGAAAGGATAGAACTAATAATAAAATCGTAAGTGCTCTAATATAATTAAATTCTTTTACGACATATTCATAAGGCATCACGCTTACAATTTTCCAGTTCGTTTTGGCATTTGTAGCATAATTTAAAATATATTTTTCGTTCTCTACTTCAACAATTTGTGCTTCTTTTGGATTCTGCAACGTTTCTATAATGCTTCTATATTTATCTTGGTTTTCATTTTCGTTCGAATAAATGATTGTTTCTTGATCTAATATTAAAATCTCTTCTTCGTTATTAATATTTTCAAACATATTATCAAATACAGATTTATCGACACTAATAATCAAAACACCTATTTTCTCAACAGTATCTAAATCTCGAATGATTTTCCCATACATTAACAAATTCGAGCTTTCAATAAAATCAGCTTCTATCCCTTTAAACCAAACCCCGTTCCCGTCTTGTTGTTCTAGCATGTTATACCAATCTGTACGATTTATCTGATCATAAACAGTTCCAAAATAGTTACTTTGTCCCTGACTAAGTTGTAAGTATTCATTTTGCTCGTTACCAACATAAGCTGCATTGATATACGGTTTATTATTGGTCACATTAATAAGTAGATCCCTTGTAGCTGTTTGCATTTGATAAGATTCAAGTGTCAACTCTGTATGATTCAAGAATCCTTGGATGTCATTTGTAGAAACAATTATATTTGCGCTACTTTCAATGTCAGCAACAAACGTATCAATGTTCCAATCAATCACACTTAAGAAGTTAGAGGTTGTATCTGATATTTTATTTTCCATTACTTTATTTAAATATAAAAAACCAAACGTTCCTACAATTAGTAAAGGAATTAACGTAGAGAGAATCGCTAACATAATTATTTTCTGTTTTATTGTCAGATTTCGTTGTTGTATTTTCAACATTCTCATCTATCATCCCTCTTATAATCTTACTGTCTGCTATTATCGCTTTTGTTTAGTAATCTTTTTGTTTACTACTCCAAGAGCTTCTTCTGGTGAATAAATACCATTAATCACTCCATAAATACTTTCATTAATGGCATCTCCAACTTGAGATGGAACAACAAGATCTGGCTGGTTAGGTTGACTTTCCCATCCAGGTTGATTCATTTGCTCCATAACTTTAGCAAATGCCGAATGGTTCTTCTCATCTACTTCCCCTTCAAATTGAATCATTGGAGGAACTTGATTATCCAGCATAATCTGTGCTCCTTCCTCACTATAATAGAACTTTAGAAATAACATAACACCAGCATTTTTTTCATCATCATCTTTGACTTTTGAGCTTACGACTAACGGAGCTGAAGGAACGACTGATGAGACTTTTTGCTTTTCTATCCCGTTTTCGAAAATAGGCCCCCACCAAAAACCAACATCTTCCGCTATTTCACTTTCTTCAATTTTATTTGTTTCCCATACTCCAGCGTCCAACATTGCTGCATCACCATTTAAAAACATTTGAACTGCTTGAAAATAATTTAAAGTAGCTACATTTTTTGGGAAAGCTCCCAGTTCTCTCAGTTCGTCAATATTTTTATAAAATTGAAGAAAGCCCTGATTTTGATAGCTTTCTTCGCCAGCCAAGATGGGATCAATTTTATCAAAAAAGCCATACCTTGATAGCATCGTTAAAAATGCCCAAACAGAGTAAGGATCTTGAGACCCTTTCGCAATCGTAACAATATTTTGTTCTTCAAATAATTTTACCGCTTCTTTTAAGTCTTGATAAGTTTCTGGCAAAGGCACATTGTATTGATCAAACAGTGCTTTGTTATACCAAAAACCTGTAACCAGAGGCTGGTATGGAAGTCCAAATTGTTGACCGTTATCGTTATACGGTTCGAGCATATTTGCATGGAATTTTTCGACTAATTGACGGTTTTCATCCAAAAAAGGGGACAAATCAAGTAGCAATCGCGCTTCTTTTAACTCAGTCGAAGTATGTGGTAACACCCAAAAGATATCAGGTAAATCATTTGATTGAGCCAACATTTTCATTTTCTTCACATGGGCTTTTTGTTCCGTTCCGTGAATCATAATGTTAATATCAGGGTTTTGCTCCATAAATTTCTGGATGATTTCATAGAGTGCGGGTTCTTGTCGTTTTGGATTAGCAGCATGAATAGCAAGATCAATCGTTATTTGTTCAATATCACTTTGATGATTGATAGCACTTGATCGATTTTCATCAGCTTTGTTGCAACCAATTATCGTTAGTATAAGCAATAGCAAAACCAAAAAGCTCTGATATCGTTTCTTCATAATTTTGATCTCCCACATGTTTTATTTTCAACTAGTAAAACTTACGTTTAGTTGAATCAACGAGTAAACGAAAACAGTATGTCAAATCAATTAAAAACAATGACAGCAATCAATGAATCCCTCATAAAATGTCAACGCTTTCATTTTCATAAAAAATAAAGCATGCTTAACATATTAGAGCTTGATACAACTGAACCGCCTTTAGAGATAGTTCTTACTTACTATTTTATATTTTCTATTATATCAAAAACCATTCTAATATTTTTCGAAAATGTTAGTTATTTTTCAAAACCAATATCTAGCAACAAAAAAAACGACTTATCTTCAAGAATAATCGAGGACAGGTCGTTAATTCTATATCATTAAATGTTAAATTACCGCATTTTCTTCTTTCAATAATTTTTCTATTTCTGACAGTATTGGCACACTCGGTATCCCGCCTTTTGTTGTGTTGAAGTTGCAGCTACTGTATTAGCAAATGCTGCCATTCCCTTGACTTCTTCCATTTTTAGTTCGGAAGGACGTACACACGCTTCAAGAATCTTGTAAAGAACTCCACCAAGAAAAATCATCTCCAGCTCCTGTTGTAACGACCGCTGCTACCTTTATTCCTTCCTTACTACCGGTAAAGTCCTTTATTCGGTAAAAACAGCCCTGTTTTCCACGTGTTACAAATACAAGTGAGATCCCATACTCCTTATATAGATAGTCTGTTCCTTTCTCTAAATCTATGTATGCAGTAATAAACTGAAATTCTTCTTCGGAGATTTTCAGTACATCTGCATACGGTAACCCTATTACAATCATGTTCTTGGCTTCTTCAGACGAGCTCCATAAAGGCAGTCGTAAATTGGGAACATAAGACACGATGACTCCATTCCTTAGCATATTTAGCTGAATCGAGTGTGGCAGAT
This sequence comes from Halalkalibacter lacteus, assembly GCF_036663595.1. Lineage (NCBI taxonomy): Bacteria > Bacillati > Bacillota > Bacilli > Caryophanales > Bacillaceae > Halalkalibacter > Halalkalibacter lacteus. The sequence goes on along the minus strand of NZ_JAWRVL010000010.1, from coordinate 93,151 downwards.
GCTGCTGGTTTATGTGTCATAGAAAGCGAACCGAAATGAAAGATACGAGAGTTCTTGATCACATTTTTATCTATTTCTTTGCTATCTAAGGTCATATCAGCACCTGGTTTTCAATAAAAGTTAAAAGAACGCTCACCATCTTCATCTAAATGAACAAATGCTAATGTTGTATTCACATCTTGAGAAATAACTAAGTCGCTCGTATCAACCTTATGTTCTACCATCACCTTTTTCAAATAATGACCAAACTGATCATTGCCTACTTTGCCAATAAAGGCCGTTTGTTTATTTAATTTTGCTAAAGCGACTAATACGTTTGCTGGTGCACCATCAGGGTTTTGTTCAAACAAACTTTCACCCTTTTCTGATGTTCCATTTGGAGTAAAATCAATCAAAAGCTCACCTAATGCTGTTACATCATACATTGTTTCCACCTACCTTAACTAGTTTTTCATTCCTTTGATCTAAAATGACATTGTCCAAATGATTTTCAACTTTCGTAAAACTTCGATATGCTGACCACATGACTATGAATGTTAAAGCACTTCCACTAAAAAAGAAAAGAACACTAAAATATAAAATGGTAATCCATAAGACAATCACACTTCCTACTAACATGACTCCTGTAGAGATCGGACTTGCAATGGCTACTAACAATGCATTTTTCACGACCTGAAATGGTTTCAAATCATAGTGAACGTAAACGGGAAACACGTATAAATGAATTACCCCAAAAACAAGTAGCAAAGCTAAAAACACATATGAAAACAGCTGAAGGTAATAAGATTGCATTGCTTGAAAAAATTGATAGTCAATAAATAAAATATAGCCAACTACTACTAAGCTAACTCCTAGTAGATTCATTTTCAGAAACTCTTTTTTATAGGCTTGATAAAACGTAGGAAATATAGGAGTATCACACTCTCCCATCACCCATTTTCTTACTACAGCAAACATCGCTGCAGTTGATGGGAAAAAGCCAAACACTACAAACCCGACCAATGTAAATCCGATCCAAAGCAAATTGACATAAGCAAGTCGCATAACCCACTCACATACACGATAAAGTCCACCTATCATCATACCAGTGTATTGCATATACATCCCTCACTCTCTGTTAGGTTTGTGCTAAACAGAGCTCTCATCTTTCTTATAATGAGAAAAGAAAATGGGACCTCACCTTTCAAAGGTCCCATATCTCATTTGTACCTTGATAAAAGCCTTACTTCCAAACAGAATCTAGTTTCCAAGATTCAATGCGATTGATACTCACCTTTCCCCCGTTAGTAAAAAGTTTAAATTGAGTACTATCGGCATCTGGGAAAATTCGATTGGTAATCACTTTCTCCCCATCATTAACAAAGACCTCAACAGATGTCGCATCCATAAAAATACGAAGGTTGACCGTGCCATCGTCCGTTTCGGTTAACGGCGCTTTGCTGATTCCCTTTTCTCCGCAACCAGAATGCTCACGATCCATAACAATCTCTTTCTTTTCAAGATCAAGTAAGATTTCCGTTTTTTCAGTTCCATCTTCAGAGCACCTAAGATGAATTCCAAATACGGTCGCTTCTGTTTCCTTAATATTAAAATCTATAATCGTTTCTGAAACTGTCTCTTGGAGTTCATTTACATTCGTCGTATCTAAAACTTCAAATGCCTCTAATTTCTTATAGTCGAATCGTAAGTCAGCTAGCTCAGCTACAGGCTTTTGCTTGAGGGTATCGTCCCCTTCCAATACAAGCTCTCTCGGAACGCCCATTGCCCCAGCCCAACCATGTTCTTGGGAAGGCATTTTGGTTAACCACTTCTCCATCCAACCAATCATAATTCTTCGGCCTTGTTCATCAACCAAAGTTTGCGGTGCATAAAAATCGAAGCCATAATCTAACGTTCTGCACGTCTCTTGTGTGAAAACACCTTTTTCATAGTTCATACCTCCGATTACATAAAACGGCTTTTCGTTTTGAGCCCCATACATTGGAGAGACAATCAGGGCATGACGATCGTCGATTGGAAACAGGTCAGGACATTCCCACATATCCCCTTGTGTACCATCACTTTCTGCCGCAACACCTTTGTAATCCCACTGCTTTAAATCAGTAGATACATATAATAAGGCTTTCCCTTTTCCATCCTTTTTTGAACCAACGACCATATACCATGTATCTTCATACTTCCAGACTTTCGGATCTCTAAAATCCTTTGAACCATCTACAGGAAATTGGTTAATGACCGGATTTTGCTCATACTTCTCAAAAGAAATTCCATCTTTGCTCGTTGCAATCGCTTGAACTTGTTGAGGTTCGTTTCCATCGACATGGCCTGTGTAAATCAAAACAAGTTCTTCTCCGTCCACAACCGCACTTCCAGAGAAACATCCATACCCCTCTACATCTCCAGAATCATAGGATTCTGATGGAGCTAACGCGACCGGCAAGTGCTCCCAATTTACCAAGTCCTTGCTCTTAGCATGGCCCCAATGCATGGGTCCCCAGCTAGAAGCATACGGATAATATTGATAGAATAAATGGTACTGGCCCTTATACTGTACAAGACCATTAGGATCATTAATCCATCCAACAGGCGCCATAAAGTGATACTTAAGACGATAAGGACTATTTTCCACTTTGCCTTTGTTCCTCGCAATTTCGTCATTTGCTTTCTTAAGTTCTTCTACATGTTTGGTATTTGTCATCACCATAATCCTCACCTCACACTCGTTTAGTTTATTTACTGTTTAACGAATCTTTAACTCGTTTCGCGTGCTCAATGTTCCCTTGTTGTGATTCTCTTGTTTTGTTGTATTTTAATTCCATTTGATGTTTCTTTTCTTCTACATAGGTCTTTTCTAACTCTTTTGCAGATTCATACGCTTTTTGCTGCTCTTCATTTAATGTTGGTTTTTCCTTTTGCACGACTGCAGGCATTTCGGCAACATGGGGAAGTCTGTCTTCTACTGGCAAAATATCAAGTTTTGGAGATGGCAATGTTTGATACCAGTATGCCGTTGATGACCAGTCATCAGATAAGTGATTCGCATGGCCATGCTCGAGTGTAACCTTAATGCTTTCAGAGAAATGAACCGGATCTGCTATATGGAATCGGTACGAAACTTGGTAGCCAGGCTTTTCACTTTCATGAATAATCGAACCATTATACAAAAACGCATTCTTCTGCATTCCCCAAGCATGGCCGAAGTAATCTTCACTCCCTGTTCCATTAATACTTGGTTGCTTCTCACCATCGATGAAGATCATATCATCCCCTTCACCCCACCAGCTGCCTTGGAAATGATTGACTGATAAGTTACAACCAACATAGTGACCTTTTCCTTCCGTTTCTAAAACGACATAGTTTTCTTCACCCGATAAGTTAGCCACACTTTGAATAGCAGGGCTATTCACTTGAAGATCATTCCCCCAGCCTTCGCAAGGATTTTCACGATGCCAATTTGCATGGAAGTAAACAGTATCCTCAGGTAACTCCTCTTTATATAATTCATAATCAATGTAAAAGTACAAACCAAATGGCATCTTATTTTCGTTCACAATTTCAATTTTCGCTTTTTTGTTAAATGGCATCGGGAAGAAGCAGTTCAGGGCAGCAGGTGCACCAAATTTATTCGCTTCCTCTGGTTTAACAGATACATTAAATGGAGCTGATTCAAAGTTCCCTGGCAATGAATGACCTACGCAGAAGAAATCTCCAAATGGAGCCAACACACTTGGTGTATCTTGATCGTCCCACGTAATTTTAATTAAAGCCTTTCTATAGTAGAACGGATCTTGTTCTTCCCACGTAACTCCTAATGCGTTGTGAATCTCATTTACGGGTGCTACATTGCTTCCTAATGCTGGATCGACAATACTTGGTCCCATTATTTTTCTGCAGAACGACGTCATCCAAAAATGAGTCAAACATCCAGGTCCTTCGATTTCACCTAATACTACTGATTCATTTGGTGGAATTAACCAATAATCTTGGTTTCTACCTGTTTGATCTGAACTTGAAAGTCTTGCCGATCTAACATCCGCGTGTCTTGTTAAATTTTGCATAAATCCGTTTGATTGTGTTTTCATAGTTTCTTCTCCTCCAAAGTGTAATGTATTTAATTTTTCATTTGGTTATAAGACTTCATTTGCTTGCTATGAGACTGTCACTCATAGCAACCGTAAACCCTATCCTTTTACTGCTCCGGCTGTCATACCGGCAATAATATACTTTTGGAAAAAGCCATAGAAAATAAGTTGTGGAATCATAACTAATACGGTAGCGGCAATAATACCACCATAGTCAATATTCCACCTTCCTTTAAATTCTGAAATTCCTAGTGGAACAGTGGTTAGAGAGTCACTACTAATTAATGTGACTGCAAATGGAAACTCATTCCATACATACAAAATATTAAAGATAAAAATTGTTGCAATCACAGGGATAATAATAGGAAGAACAACTGATTTACATAAAGTAAATAGATTACACCCATCGATAATCGCTGCTTCTTCAAGTTCCTTCGGGAATCCCTTTAAAAAACCCATAAACAACAAGGTATTAAAAGAGATCGATGTTGCAATATAAGGCAAAATGAGGGAAGCATGTGTATTCATCAAATCAAACATGATTGTAATTCGGTAAATTGGAAACAATAGAATAAAAGGTGGAATAGCTAATCCAAGTAATAGAAAATAATATAATCCTCCTTTTAATTTCCCTGATTTAAATACCATTCTGCTTAATGCAAATGAACTCATAAATGTAATAATAATGACTACTACAACCGTAATGACAGCTATAATAATTGTATTTTTGTACATTAAGAGGAGGTCTAGGGTTGCAATAGCACTTCTGTAATTTTCAAGACTTAAATTTGTTGGCAAACTAAACGGACTCGTTAATATTTCACTATTTGACTTAAATGACAGAAGGATCATCCATAGAAAGGGCAGCATAACAATCAAGGTAATGGCGTAAATAGGGATGTACGACCAAATCTTACTTTTTGTTTTACTCTTTTCTGATTTAGCTAGATTCTGATTTTCCTGCCTTTGAGTCATTGCTTGATTCATGATTACACCCCCTTCTTCTCTACTCGTTTTCTGCTTAGCCCCATAAACAGAGCCATAAATACAATTGTGATTAATAAGGTAACGACCGCAACGGCCATTCCATATCCATATTCACCGGAAATGAATGTCACATTGTACATATAGGTGACTAAAACTTCAGAAAGGTGGTTAGGACCGCCGTTAGTCAGTTGGAGTACGGTTTCAAATATTTTGAAGCAGAACGTGATAATAAGAATAACGTTAATCTTAAATGTTTCATTTAACATCGGTATCGTAATGAAGATCAATTTTTGTACTCGATTGGCACCATCAATGTCACTAGCTTCATAAATTTCACGAGGTATAGTAGCTAAACCAGCGAGAAAGATTGTTGCGATAAATCCTAAAATCCTCCAGCTCTCTACTACCCCTACCGAGTACGGTGTAAGAGTTGTTCCACCTATCCACTGAAACGCTAACTGTTCTAAGCCTATTTTTTGTAAAAATACATTTACAAATCCCATATCCGGATCAAGGATAAATACCCAAATCAACCCTACTAAAATCGGTGCGATCACAGCCGGTGCAAAGTTTAACGCTTTTAACACATTTGAACCTTTTACATCCCGATTAAGGAGCAATGCTAGAAAAAACGCACTCGGTATTAACACGATCAACGTGACACCTAATACAATGACTGTGTTCTTTAACGAAACCCAGAAGAATGGATCTTGCAAGAGGGCCTGATAATTTTTAAGGCCAATAAACTCTGGTTCCCCAATCCCTGAGAACCTAGTAAGACTATAATAAGAGGCTATTATAATAGGGAGAATAATATAAGCCGAATACACTAACAGGGTAGGTAGAAGCATGAAACATATATAACGCTTTTTACTAAGCCAATGCATATTCACCCCTCCATGTTCGAAATCATTTTTTGTTTTACATCATACTTTTTTTGATGGTTCTACCACAGCCTAATTGCTGCAGCAGAACCCCTTTTGCAATTTTTTACGGCCCTGAAATTCTGTTCGCTACTACATCAAGAGCCTCTTCCGGTGTATAGATTCCGTTCATGACTCCATAAATACTGTCATACAAAGCATTCGCAATAGATTCAGATACAACTAGGTCTGGTTGATTAGGCTGACTCTCCCAATCGGTTCTATTCATTTGCTCTACAACTTTCGCAAATACTGGATGTTTCTCTTCATCTATTTCCCCATCGAATACAATCATTGGAGGAACTTGATTATCCAACATGATTTGAGCTCCATCTTCGCTATAGTAGAATTGCAAGAATTTCATTACTGCCTCATATTTCGCTTGGTCATCCTCGACATGTTTGCCGACAACTAAAGGAGCTGCTGGTACAATCGAAGAAGTATTTTGGTTCCCTACGCCATCAGCAAATGTTGGTCCCCACCAGAAACCGACATCGTTTGCCAATTCACTTTCTTCTATTTTTTTGGTTTCCCATACTCCCGCATCAAGCAAGGCGGCCTCACCAGTCATAAATGTCTCAACCGCCTGAAAATAACTTTGCGTTGTGATGTTATCCGGAAATGCTCCGAGTTCTCTCAACTCATCAATATTTTCATAGAACTTTAAAAAGTCGTCATTGTTAAAGCTTTCTTCCCCGGTAAGAATGTCATCAATTTTGTCAAAATATCCGTACCTAGAGAACATCGTTAGAAACGCCCAAACGGAATAAGGATCTCTAGCACCTTTTGCTATTGACACAACATCATTTTCCTCAAACACTTTTACAGCTTCTGTTAAATCTTCATATGTTTCTGGTAAATCTACTTTGTATTGATCAAATAGAGCTTTGTTATACCAAAATCCTGTAACTAAGGGCTGGTAAGGCATTCCATATTGCTTACCATCGATTTGATACGTTTCAAACATATTCATATGGAATTTTTCAACCAACTCAGGATTGTTGTCTAGAAATAGTGTTAGATCAAGAAGTTGCCCTGCCTCTTCTAACTCTTGTGCTGAAGCTGGTAACATCCAAAAGATATCTGGAAGTGCATTAGATTGCGATTTCATTTTAATATTTCGAATATGTTCTTGCTGGTCAGTCCCTTGTAAATTAATCGTAATATCAGGATTCTGTTCCATAAACTTCTCAACCGTTTGGTAAAAAGCTGGCTCCTGGTCTTTTGGATTCGCCACATGTATAGCAAAATCAATGGTGACCTCCTCGCTCGTTTCACTACCATTAACAGGATCTGTAGCGCTTTCATTACTTTGACTACAACCTAAAACACTTATAACCATCAACAGCAACAAGCTTAAAAAGGGTAAATGCTTTAATCTATTAATCATTTTTTCCTAACTCCTTTTTTAACTAGATTATTTGGTTCTTAATCATTTTTTAAGATACGTAACTTGGTAATCGGTTTCATTTTTGTTATACGAAATCTTTTCTTATTTCCTATTAATAAGCCTTTCTATCAACTCTCCAATAACGATGATGATTATTCTCTTTTGCTGTCCCCCTTCAATTATTTTAATGAAAGTAATGACTTACTTGATTACACTTTTAATTGTAGAACCTTATCTCCAAATTGAAAATTCTAATATATTTTAAAGCTGTCATACATTTTTAGAGAAATGAAAGCGGTTTATTTAATAGTCAGAAATTTATCATTATTGAGTAGTCGACTAAGGGTCAAAAATTTATATTATAGAAATGTTGTAAACGATAAACTAGAATAAACAGTTTTCCAATTAAGAGTAAACAGAAATCCACAAATAAGATTCAACAGTTTACCCTAAACTGACCCGTTTTCAATATACTTGAGATAGTCTATTGAAAGTGAGGAATGAGGAGTGGAAAAAAGAATGTTATACAACGAGATTCATGAGCTTCGTAGTCAAGGATTATCGAAAAGTCAAATCGCCAAGAAATTGAACGTCTCAAGGAACACGGTCATTGATTACGGAAAGATGTCGCCAGAGGAGTTTTATGCGTTGAGAAAAAGGCTCCTATCCCCCTATACTTTAACGTACCGGCGGACAGGAACCCGAAAACTATTTGATTTGCGCTAATTTTTTGTCTAACTCATTTATCTTTTCTTTTGACACAAACATTGAAACGATTGGAATTTGTGTTAGCTGAATAATTAGCTTTTCCATTTGCTGTACAACAAAGGAATTCTCCGCAAGTCCTAGAAACACGTCGTTTGAAATAGCTCTTGTTTCATTTGTACTTAAAAGGTCTCTGATACTACTCGAATAATTATAAGTTAAGTTGAAACTATTTGTTGGCGTGTATTCAAACATATACTGAACTTGGATTAGCTCATAAATAACATCATCCCCGTCTGGTGTAGCATTTATTCCATCGCTCGATACTTTTGCGTTAGTCCACTAAGGTCCGCATGAGGAAGAACCGCATCAGCTCTCGTAAGGACCGGAGGATAGGAACCCTAATCTAAAGTCTCAAATACTATCTTCTTGTTCTTTCTCCATATACTCTTAGTTATTCCAACGTATCCAATTTCTGTTTCTCTTCTAATAGCAGTTGAAACTCCTTTTCTAATTCTTCACTTGGTTCGATACTTAACCGACTTAGTACCTCTGATATTTTCGTTTGGAGGACGAGCCTTTTATCTTCATCGTTATCTCGCTTTTTTTGATTTTCATTACTTTTATATTGATGATACGTTCCTTCAAACATTACGATCTCCTTGTTACGAATAGCCAAAATCCGGGTGGCGATATTTTCGATTAGTCGACGGTCATGTGAGACGAAGATCACGGTGCCTTCATATTCTTTTAAAAGTGATTCCAATGCAGTGGCAGCTTCAATATCGAGAAAATTCGTCGGTTCATCCAAAATTAACGTATTAATATCGCTTAGAAATAACTTCGCAAGCGCTACTTTAACTCGCTCACCCCCACTTAAAACCCCTACAAGCTTATACACATCATCTCGATAGAAATGCAGTCTAGCAAGCACAGTTCGAATGAATGTTTCATCCTTCTTTGAGGATTGACGGACATTCTCAATAATCGACTTTTCAACATCTACTATATTTAAGTTTTGACTAAAATAACCTATTTTCATTGACGGAGAAATTGTAATACCGTCATCTTGATTGATGATTTTTTTCACAAGAGTCGTTTTCCCACTTCCATTCGGGCCGATTATCGCTAATTTATCACCACCTCTGACATTAAAACTTGTTTTGTTCCAAAGTTCACGCTCACCTATGACACCCAAAACACCTTGTACACGAAGAATATTTCGTTTTATAAACGTGTCCGCGTTCGGCAAGTTCATTTTGAGTGGAGGAGTCTCTTTTATTTTTTCTACTTTTTCTAGTTTTTCTAATCTCGTTTCGATTGCTTTTCCTGCCTGTTGGAGCTTCTTTTGTTTCTTGGAAAAGTATGGTTTCGCACCAGTTATTTTCGCTTCTGATTTGCTTATTTTTTTTGGCGTTTTCGTTGCTTTTTCAGCTTTTTTCTCTTTTAGTTTCAAGGCTTCTTCTAACTGTTTTTTCTTTAGCTCATATTTTTCATAAGCTACTTTCTTTTGACGATGCTTCAATTCCTTCTGTTCTGCATAATCACTATAGTTGCCTTTATACTCTTTTAACTGCCCATCATGTATCTCCCATATCGTTGTACAAATGGCATCAAGAAATGCTCGATCATGAGATACAATCACAAAAGCTCCTTTCCACCCTCTTAGTTTCTTTTCCAGCCACTCAATATACTCTGTATCAAGGTTTGTCGTTGGTTCGTCTGCAAATAAAATTTCTGGAGCTTTAACGAGAGCTTGATTAATGTATTCCTGTGTAACTTCTCCTCCACTTTTGGTTGTATCTGTTCGTTTTATCTGCGGCAAAAGCTCACACTCGGCATGACGAATAACGGTCCCATTTTCTGGCGATACCTTTCCAGCCAAAACGTTCAATAATGTCGTTTTTCCACTTCCATTATGGCCAACTAACCCAATTCGATCATTCCTGTGAATGTGTAATTGATCAACATCTAATAATAAACGGTCCTTTACAATCTGTTTTATATTAAGTGCTTCTAATAGAATCATACAATCATCCCCATTTTTCATTTTCTAGGGACAAAAAATGCCCCCTATCTACTTTCAGAATAGGAGGCATAGGTATAGATGGACATCAAAAAGAGAGACTACTCCTCTTTTAGGTTCAACTATAGAAATCCAATCCTATTCTGAAAACTCCGATTGAAGGCATCAAAAAATAAACAGAAACATTCACCTGTTAAAAAACACCTTCAATTCATGACTTTTCGTAAATAGGATTAGTACTTCATGTAGTTGGTTCACCCTTCCGCTTTTTATTAATTTCTACTTTAAACGACACTTTAAAAATTGTCAAATATATGTATAACATACAATTATAAGCTACACATTGGTCATTCTAATTTTAATTTAGTTTGTACTAAGCTTTTGCTCTGCGTTAAAATGGCAATTTATCATCTGGAAAAAAATCAATGGGCTGTTTTGAGTCACTAACAAACTGGCGTTTATGCGAATAATTCAAACCAACCAGGCACCTTAAACAAGATCCTGAAAATATAGTGAAACAATCGCTTCTTGATAGCCTGCTTTTTTTCGAACGTATAATCATTCCGTAAGTAAACTAAAATCTCTTCAGGAAACAAAAACTCTCGCATTCTCTCATGCTGGTATGTAAAAATAACGAAGAATTGCCCGGTAACTCCAAGCTTTCTCTGCTGTTAAATACGTCGCTTCTTTCACACGCTTCGATGGATAAAAGTCCATGACATACCTTCTTCCTGTGATCCTGATCTTTTTAGCATAAACTCTGTGAAGATATTTTTAAATTCTAATTTTCTTCTATTGTATCAAATATGAAGTGGAAAATAGATTGTTAGGTTTAGCCATTTCAAAAAAATGAAAATAATTTCAGCCCCCTAGTACTAAGTAATGGGGGGCTGGAACTCGTATTCAAGTTTCCAAATATTACTATGATCCTCAGACTTTATGTAATAAAATAAAAAAAGGGTTTCAATGAAATTGTGAAACTATTATGAACTTTATACCGTATAAACCTTTGTTAAAGTTGCCATGAAAGTGAGGAGACAAAATGACCGTATTAGACGTGAAGAATTTGAAAAAATCATTCGGTTCCATTCATGCAGTGCAAGACATCAACTTCTCAGTAAAAGCTGGTGAAGTATTCACCATCATTGGACCAAATGGAGCTGGGAAGACGACAACACTTGAAATGATCGAAGGATTGGTGACACCAGATCATGGGGAAATACACTTTGGAGAGTTGAACTGGGAAAACCATGCAAATACGATCAAAAAGAAAATTGGTGTCCAGCCGCAGTCTAGTGCGATGTTTGATTTATTAACACCTGAAGAAAATTTGGATCTTTTTGCTACTTTTTACGACAAGGCCCGCCCTACGGAGGAAATTCTAGAACTGATCAATCTTACTGACCACCGAAATAATCATGTGAAAAAACTATCTGGTGGTCAGCGTCAGAGACTTGCGATTGGACTCGCGATGATTAGTGATCCTGAAATTATCTTCCTTGATGAGCCGACAACTGGTCTTGATCCTCAAGCCAGGCGTAATATCTGGGACATTATTTTACAGCTAAAGGAATTAGGAAAAACGACCATCTTAACTACTCATTATATGGAAGAGGCAGAACAATTAAGTGATCGAGTTTGCATCGTAGATCAAGGAAAAGTCATCACCTTGGATACACCATCTGCCCTCATTGAAAAGTTAACGAAAGAAAGAGAAGTGCGATTATCTTTCCTTGATGGAACAGAAGCTGCAGAGGAAGCGAACCTATTCTCTAACAATCTCGATTCAGTTACTCGTACTGAACGCGAAGAAACGTCATTAAAATTATGGACAACAAATCCAGAGGATACATTGTATGATTTATTTGGTTTTACAAAGGAAAAGAATTATCAAGTAGAACAGGTTTCCATTCGGGAAATGAGTTTAGAAGATGTCTTTATTGCATTCACTGGTAAGGAATGGAGGGATTAGATGAGACAGTTTAAGCAAATGTTCATTGCCCAATTAAAATTGACATTACGAGAAAAACAAGCGTGGTTTTGGGGAATTTTCTTCCCTGTTATCTTGATGGTCATCTTTATGACTATTTTTAGTGGGAATTCAGATAGTGAGTTTTCTGCAAATGTTGCCATAGTAAACGAAAATCCGAATGCAACATCTGACATGTTGCTCCAACAAATTAGCCGAATTCCTGTACTTGAAATGGAAACTAATGAACCTGTCAGTCGAGAAGAAGCCGATGAGATGGTAAAAGACAAGGATGTCCATGCTGCCATCGTCTTACCTGAATCAGAAGATGCCACTTCTCTCCTACTTGTCGTAAACAAAGAAAACGAAGAAGGAGTAACAACGCAAGCTCTTTCAGGCATGCTAAATCATTTTGTACAAGAGGCAAATCTCTATGCTGTGGGTGCAACGCCTACATATGAATTACAATTTGAATCGATCTCATCTGGAAGTACTGAATTAAGCTACACGGACTTCCTTCTCACGGGGATGATTGCCTTAGCCATTGCTCAAGGTGGAATGTTTGGAATGGTTGATTTAGTGGAAATGCGCCGAAAAGGGTTGATCAAAAGGTTACGTATGACCCCTGCCAATATGCACCTTTTTGGTTTAAGTGATATGATTATGCGTTTGTTATTTAGCGTGATTCAAATTATTTTATTGTCTATTATCGGAGTTTTTATCTTTGGGGCAAATCTGTACATCAACTTCCCAAGTCTCCTTATCGTTTTCTTATTAGGTGCTCTTTCTTTTAATGCGTTAGGATACTTTTTTTCTTCCTTCAGTAAAACGACAGAGGCTTATATGGGAGTTGCGAATATATCAAGTTTCTTGATGATGTTTTTGAGTGGTGTGTTCTTTCCTATTGAAACGATGCCCGAGTGGATACAGCCGATATCAAATGTTCTCCCTCTCACCTATTTTGTTGATGGCTTGAGAGAGAGTATGGTTTATTCTACAAATATCTTTTCTGTCACCCTTTGGCTTGGAATTGGGGTAATGGTGTTATGGGGCGTTATCACATTTATGATTGGTTCATGGTTATATAAACGAAAATCGATTGTCGCAACAAGATAATCGATAATGGTTGCGGAAAAGGCCTTTAAACGACCGATTCGCTGTTATTTTAGCGTTTTCGTTAGAAAAATTTGATTTTCACTAGATAAAAATTGAAAATAGCTGATAAAATTAGAAATTCGCTAGAAAGTGCTTTAGAAAATCTCATAATTCCTTTTTGAATTATACTAAATGTTCTCGACTATACTTATACCGTATATAGTCTTTATTTGAACCTAAAATAGCTAGAAAAGACATTTTATGATCTAATTATCAAAATGTCTTTCCTAGCTATCGTTTTTGTCTAGAATGCTTGAAATATTCTATATAACACGTTGTTTGATCACCTGAAAAAGCTATTGCCACCACCCCGTCTTCAGGCATACATAGATACTCTGCATTAGCACCAAAGTTTTGGCCGCGATATCCAAAAACTTGGTCCCCTTTCCTAAATAGTTTTACATTTTTGCCAACGGATTCAATTTCGCCGGCAAACTCACTCCCTAGTATTTTTTTTCTAGGTTTTCTGAAACCAAAATCTACTCGCCCGAGGAGCCAGAAGAGAAAAAGCATATTGAACTTGCTAGGAGAGATTCCCTTGAAATTTCGAGCCATAATATCCCCGTAACCGACTTGTGTCGCATATACTCTTACCAATATTTCATTGTCCTTGGGAGTAGGTTTGTCTACCTCTTTGAGTTGAAGGACTTCAGGTGGTCCGTATTTTATGTATACAATTGCTTTCATACATATTCCTCCAATTGGTTACTCTTTGTTCTCATGTTTAATAGTATTAGTACCATATGATCCTCTGGATTAACTTATTATTGTATTTACATATTCGTCGGTAAATGAACCCTCTGTTATCATTCCTTAATTAATCCCGCTACACGGGCTTGATCCGCTATTTAATAAAAATTATAACAATATAGCCTCTATATAATCTAATAACGGAACGACAGTCCGCTCACTATACATTCGGGCGGTGCCTGTACGAAGAACAACGGACAGCTCCTGCACTGTCCGCTCGTTTTCATTTCGCAAATGGAACATTCAACAATTCTGGTACTGTGACAAACTCGTACCCTTGATCTTGCAATGTCGGGATAATTTGGTGAAGAGATTCGATTGTATTTGTTCTATCACCATCCCAATCTGCACCATCATGCATGAGAATAATCGCTCCTGGATGAACGATGTCTAACACATTTGAAGCAATGACTTCCGGTGGATCTTCCTGCCAATCCAACGAATCCACTGACCAGCTGATAACTGAATATTGCATTTCAGCAAGCTTTTCGACTAATTCATTATATAAAAAACCATATGGCGGTCGGAATAGGCTTGTTCGATAACCAATAATATCATTAAGAACGTCTTCCGTTCTTGTTACTTCCCTCTCTAGTGTTGGTATATCGGCCTCTTTAGCAAGGTTAGGATGAAAGTAAGTATGGTTTCCGATGACATGACCTTCATTATTAATCCGTTCAGCAATTTCAGGATAAGCGACAGCTCGCGACCCCATCAAGAAAAACGTAGCAGGTACATTGTACTGATTCAATACATTTAATACATCCTCAGTAAAACGTGGGTCAGGTCCATCATCAAAGGTTATAGCGATTCTATTTTGATCAGTTGGACCATGTAAGAAAAAAGTATCTGGATACCTTTGCTGCAAGATCGTCATATCAACAGGCTGCTGCCGAACTCGCTCTCGATTTTCAGGTCCCCCTCTAAGATCAGGAAAGTCTTCCTTAAGTTTATCTGATTTGTCTTTTTTCCACCAAAACTGTTGCCAGCTATCGCCTGTGGCTGGCTCATTAGCATGAACAGTCATGATATCCGGAATTTGAAAACAAAACAAAAACACAACAACTAACATCAACTTTAACATGCTCTTTTTCATCTATTCATCTCCTATCAAATAGTATTACATAGTTATTTTTGATAAAAAAGGAAAGTTTATTCAAAGAAAAAGAAAACAGTCTCATTATTTTCTTCTTTGCGTTATTTCTGCCTTATCGCTAAAAATACGAGTAAGAGGTGATGAATACATTTCTATTTTGGTCTGCGTTGTCTAGGGCATCGAGAACGTCTCAGCTGACGGATCTAGGAATAGTCTTTCTTTCCACACATAACGTCTCCATTGTCCACTAACACCCCCGATATGTAAAATCTAAAAAGTAGTATTCGTTTGTTTGGCTTTTTTATCCTTAAGTGAACAACTAAGCTGATGTTTTCTCTGGAACTTTAGTTCTTTTTCCATTGAAAAAAGTTCCTGTCCCCCGTACTATAAAAAGTACAGGGGACAGGAACCGCAATGTAAAGTCTCAAATACTCTCTTCTTGCTCTTTCTCCATATATTCTTCCCTTATTATGGTTTGATAGTATTTCAATTCACTTCTAGCTAATTCCACAGCTTGCTTAACTGTGCTGACTTTCTTTCTAGACCAATGACCTGCAACTTCATCAATCAGAGATTTCGGTAATCGAAAATCTTGTGTAAATAATACAAAATCAATTAAAACATTGATTACTGGATCGAGGAGTTTGAAGTTACTCTGTAACCCCTTGATCACTTTAAGGTCTGCTTTGACAAGTTTACTTTCACTGCCCATTATTTCTAAAAGTTGAAACTTTTGTGAGGTCTAGGATGTGAAATATTCTTCAATCCTGATTTTACAGTACAATATGATTTCCTAGGATGATAATAAGGATGGTGGCCTTTTGTTGCTTCACAGCTTCAACAATATTATCAAAAAACAGAATTACATCATTTGATTGAAACACATCACCTTGGGCTTTAGCACTTTGAATTTTCTTTTTAATATAATAGTTTTCAATATTTTGAGGTGGGATAAGTTGATTTAGGTCAATTAACACATCCGACTTACTACTATCAAGATATGGCTTAATAGAGATACACTTAATATCGATACCATTCTGATGTAGCCACGCAGACACAGAAAGGATTCTTTTATCAAATTCATTTCCAACAATAATGATTCTTTGAGTTTTGTTTAAGACATTGTTTAATATATCTCGAGAGTCAATATCTAAAAATTCAAGAATATTGTCAATCGCATCCCCTTGAAGACTAAACTTCTTAATGTACTCTTCATAGATTTCGATAATGTCTATTGGCTTTAATGTTGAACAATACGAGCAATATTTCAGAACTTGAAAGGGGAGTATAAATTATTTTGTGTAAATGGGAATTGCTCTTAATAAAGTAAAAAGGCTTTACGTGGAGATGGCGGCTACGTGTATATGTGCAGCCATTTTTGTTTGCTTTCTCATTTTCAAAAACGACTCCCCTAAATTTTATATTTAACAAAATTTACACACAAAAAAAGAAGTTGTTTCTATAAATGTAAAAATTATGATTTAATATAATAGAAGATAATCCATCTTCGATAAAAACTATTTTGATAGAGTGATGGAGGTACAAAATGAAAAAGAAAAAGGGAAGTAAAATCACAGCTTTAATGCTAATCTTGATGTTGTTCTGCAGCATTTTTCAGTCGGTTTATGCTTATGCTGAAGATCCTGGATCCATAAATGCTGCAAAACAGTTAGTAAAGAATCAAGAATATCTATCATCCTTTAAAGAGGCAGAACAGGTTCATTGGTTTAAGATTGATTCCATTTATGAGGACATGAAAGAAAATTCTCATTATCGAATCCAATTCTCCAGTGAGAGAGAAATGAATATTTCTGTTTATCCAAGTCTAGAGAGAGCAAATAGTGATGATACATATGAATCCTATAGAGGTTACTCCATGTTAAACGAGACGACCGAGATTGATTTCCCTCTTGCTTGGACAGGTCCCTACTATATAAAAATTGAGTACTATGGAGCGGAGGAAGACGATCCGGAATTCGCGGAAGAATCCGAATATGAAAATGCCGTAAGTGCGGATTATACCTTATTATTTAAAGGGGTAAAGCAGTCTCCTACTTCTGTAAGCATCGGCGAAGATTGCCCCGTTGAGCTAAGTACTGATCAAAAAAAATCAGGTAAAGAAATATTATCAAGGCTCCGTAATATTAGAGACCAGTTTCTCTCTCAAACAGAAAAGGGTAAAGAATTAACCTCTTTATATTACAAAGCTGCTCCGTTTATCGTAGCAAAAATGACGTTTCACAAAGATATAAGAGAAACGGTTTATCAAGATTTAGTAACATTAAAACCGATTTTCAATGAAGTAATCGAAAATGGTTCAGATAGCTCATATAAGCTTAAAAAACAAGAGCAAGAATCAATTAATCGGTTGTATCAGCTTGCACTCGATGCTGTTCCTCATTCATTAAGTACAGAAATGAAAAAAATTAATGAACAAGTAAACCTGGAAAAGTTGGAAGGGCTTCGATTATCCACTATATTGGATAATGCAGGAATAGCGCCAGCAACGTCCAAAGTAACTCAAAATAAGGTCATTGTGAAGCTTAAAGAAGGAAAAAATTTAAGTTCTTTTAAAGCCAAGACAGAGAAATTCAGCAGTAAATCGACTATTACATCCTTTAAAGCAAAAGATTCTTTATTCGAGAATATGTTCTTTATGGAAGTAGGAAATGATAACCAAGCTAGTATTACTTCCAAACAAATGAAGATGACTCTCGAACAGCTTTCAAGCTTACCAGAAGTAGAGTATGTGGAAGCTGTTCAGCAATACCATACGTTATCCTCTGACATTTACTACTCAGATCAATGGTCCCTGAATAATTCAGGAAAGGATTTCGGACAAGCAGGTGCCGATATTAAATTCGATCTTTTACAAGAGGTATTAAAGAAGAAAAATATACCAGAAACATTAATTGCCGTAATCGATACAGGTGTAGATAGCAGATTGGCAGATTTAGAGAATAAAGTTCGTACAGATTTAGGTTATAACTTTGTAAGCCGCAATAGCAATGCATTAGATGACAATGGGCACGGAACCCATGTATCTGGAATTATTGCAGCCGAATCAAACAATCATTTTTCGATTACAGGTATTAACCATGCAACAAAGATTATTCCAATCAAAGTGCTTGATTCTTCTGGAGGCGGCGATACAGAAACGATTGCGTCAGGTATTAAATATGCTGTTGATAATGGGGCAAACGTCATCAATCTTAGCCTTGGCGGATCTTACAGCCGTGTGATCGAAGCTACATTAAAATATGCAGCTTCCAAAGGGGTTACAATTGTAGCTGCAAGCGGAAATGAACAATCATCTATGCTATCCTATCCTGCTTCTTCCAGATACGTTATCGCTGTTGGAGCAACTAATAGATCTGACATCGTTTCAGATTATTCGAATTATGGGGATGGGCTTGATCTAGTGGCACCAGGGACGGACATACCTAGTCTTCTTCCAAATGGAAATGTTACGTATATGGATGGAACATCTATGGCAGCACCGCATGTGGCAGCTATAGCTGGATTACTCTTATCGCAAAATCCGAAGTTCGAACCAGTAGATGTCCGGAAAACCTTAACTGAAACAGCCGAAAACATCGCATTTGAGGAAGTAGATAACCCAGAAAACTATGATTATGTTGGTGAGCCGATTGAACTATTACCAGGCTATGACACAGTATCAGGCTGGGGAAGATTGAATGCTTACAGTTCCATCAGTGCTGTCGATTTGAATATAAAATTGGATCCGCTATTCGACAATCAAAATGCAGTAACAGGTTCTGCAAAGAAGAACACTCTTGTGAAAATCACTAACGGAAGCAAAACGCTTGGCACCGGAACTGCCAATTCAAACGGCAAATTCAAAATTAGTATTCCGGTTCAATCCGCTAATCAAGTACTGTACGCGGAAGCTTCCGGAGGAAATGCCACAACTGCGATTAGAATCATCGTAGGAGAAGGCGAAAAACCGCAAGCTCCAAAAGTAAACAGTTTAAGCAACAAAGATACGTATGTAACGGGGACTTCTTTGCCGAATATGACGGTAAAGGTAAAGGATGCAGCCAAGAAAGTTATTGCTTCCGGCATAACAGACCGTAATGGTACTTTTAAGATAAAGATTAGTAAACAAAAAGAAGACACTATCATATATGTAACAGTTACCGATATTGGAAACAAAGAAAGCAGTGCAGTAAAAATAAAAGTACTCGACAAGATTCCTCCAGCAGCACCAAAAGTTAATACCATTAGTGATCGTGATACAACCATTAAGGGAGAAACAGAAGCGAATGCAACGATCACCGTGAAAAGAGGCGGAAAAACCATCGCTTCTAAAAAAGCAGACAAAAAAGGGAAATTCAGCATCAAAATTTCCAAGCAGAAAGCTGGAACCAAGTTGTCCATTACCGCTAAGGATGCGGCAGGAAATATTAGTAAAACAACCACCAAAACCGTAATAGACAAAACAGCCCCAAATGCACCAAAAGTAAATAAAGTAACCGATCGCGATACAAGTATTAAAGGGAAAACGGAAGCAAATGCAACCGTAACTATTAAGCGAAATGGAAAAATAATTGCCACCAAAAAGGCGGACAAAAAAGGTGCTTACACAATAAAAATTAATAAGCAAAAAGCTGGTACAGTCCTTTATATAACCGCAAAAG
Source organism: Halalkalibacter lacteus (assembly GCF_036663595.1). Taxonomy (NCBI): domain Bacteria; kingdom Bacillati; phylum Bacillota; class Bacilli; order Caryophanales; family Bacillaceae; genus Halalkalibacter; species Halalkalibacter lacteus. Next base: position 73,407 of record NZ_JAWRVL010000010.1, on the reverse strand, counting down.
ACAAGGCTGGGAATGAAAGTAAATCCACGAAGGTAACCGTTCAAAAAAGTAAATAAATAAGAAAAACCGCCCGGTCCTTTTTTGGTCTAGCGAATATCCGATAACTTGTACTCTATGCCATATACACCTTTATAATACTCTGGGTACATTTCTCCCCCAATGTTTTCACATGTATGAAAACATTGGGGGAGTTGTTGGATCTCCATCATCCATTAAGTCAAAATCTCTTACTACTAGGTATTATCGGTTTCATTTTAGCTAATAAAAGCCTAAAGGAAATAAAAGCATCGAACGAAAATGGTTTTAGGTTAGCAATTGGTGGCAGGATTTGTAGCATTGTGGGAATATTGATTTCACTATTTTTGTCCACTCAAATTTATGTTTGAATTTATTTTAATGTAAGAGGATTGATTGGTCGTTTTGAGTGCGTTACTTCAATAGGGGTGCTTTTCGTTCATGCACTAACGACGCGGAACAAAAACTACCACAAAAACATAGTTGAATATATTATTTATGCTCCTGGCGTTGGAGTGGCTCTGAATGCATTTACAGTCTTGTCCATAACAACCTGTGCATCACTTCCCGAATCAAGAATCGTATTTTGAAGCGATTCTTTTTCTACCAATACTGTTGTTACGGTAAGCGGCTCTGATGCTTCGGTAGTCAACAAAGCGTCGACTTGCGCAGAGAAACAAGAATCACTTATCTTGGCATGAACCTCCGTGGCAACAACATGATTATTAGAAATATAATTTCCATTACCCGAAACAATACGTATGATTACAGGTGTTGCACCTACCGGCTTGATGTTCTGAGTATTAATTACTTCAGAAAAGTGATTAGCAATTACAGAATTATTATTGCCACTGATATAGAGGAGACCATACAAATCATCTAAACCATTGTCTATTCCCAGAAAAGGAGTCCAAGGTTCATGGTCACGTAAAAAGTGATTTGAAGAAACCATGTTTTCCGAACAATTTTCCCTGAATACCACCATTCCTGGATAAAATGAATGAAGTCTATTATTTGTGATACTGGAACGTGTCACACCATCAAAATAGATACTGCTCGCACCTCGTGGAAAAACATTATTCGCTGTAATCAAAAGTCCACCAAAATTTTGAGCGTAAATTGAATATCCTTTAAAACCGGCTCCTATCAAGTTATCGGTTATTTTTGAAGCCTGTCCCCAACCTCGTAGTTCTATACAGTTACCACATTCAGCTATGAAATTATCATGTATAGTCAGAGCATCTGCATGATAAATAGTAATTCCATGCTCTAAATACACAAACCCCATGCCTGTAATCCGAAATGAGTCACAAGCACTTGCAACATAAATACCCGTTTTCCCGTTAGTGTATGTGTTTTCCGGATTTGTTTCTCCTGAACCATCTTCAATAAAATGCAAACCATCAATACAAAAGTCAGAAAACTCTACCGAACTTATTCGGGGATTTCCACTTCGTTCAACATAAAATGCAGCTCCTTTATATTCCTCGTCATTCACTTCTAGGGGAATATCTACGAGTATGCGACTTCCTCCCGGCCACAATTCATGCAACTCCGCCCATTCATTCTCAGAAGTATTAAAACGAATACTCGAAGATGTAAACCCGTGTCCAGAACCCATAATTTTAAGATAACTGATGTCTATAACTACTTGACTGCCAAGATGATAATCTCCCGGTGGAATATAGATAACCGCACCCGGCTTTCCGCCTTTATTCACATCAGTGTCCGTTTGCCTACTTTTAATATCTGCTATAATGCTATTGATTACCTCACCAATATCCTCATACGGATTACCGACAGGCCACTCTGTTACGTCGTAATAATTTTTACTAGCCATAAATAAATTCTCCTATCAATTTAGTGTGTTTGTTCATAAACTACTTTTTCCTTGATATAGCTGGAAGTAAAGCCACTACCTAAAATCTTCTATCCACTTTCAATACTAAAGCTAGAAAATACTTTTAAGTTTCTTAAATTTCTTCTTTGGTTATCTATAATCCATATGTTGACCGATTTACTGTCACTTTACCTATTAAACACAATGAACACCGACACTCTCTTTTATTACCACATTTCGAAGGTACTTTCAAATTAAAGAAGTAGTTAATGAACTTATGCTTTAGGACTCTATTGAGTATTGGAAGAGCAAAAAGGGTTGAATAATTTTTATTCATACAATGCCCCCCTTTTATTTTTCAACTTACCTTATACAATTTATTTCCCTTGGTTTACTTTTTCCGCCAATAATAACGCACCGACAATACCAGCATCACCTTTTAAACCTGGTGAAACAATATAACTTGTAAGATCTGGTGTTGAAACGTATCCGCTTAAAAGCTTTTCAAATTGACTTCTGATTGAGTGAAGTAAATGGTCCTGCGCCATCACACCGCCACCGAGGATAATTTTCTCTGGTCTAAGTGTTAATGTATATGACATAAGCGCTTGAGCCATATAATTGGCTTCAATCTCCCAAAATGAGTCGCTCTCGGAAAGTTCGTTACCTTTTTTGTTAAATCGTTCTTCAATAGCTTTACCAGACGCCATTCCTTCCAAGCAATCCTTATGAAAGGGACAAGCACCTACAAATGGGTCATTTTCATGCTTACGAACTAAAATATGCCCCATTTCCAGATGGCTAAATCCTTCGAGAATTTGATCATTTATGATCATTCCTCCCCCGATTCCAGTTCCTACTGTTAAGTACAGACAGCTTTTACTATCTATAGCGGCCCCCCGAATTTTTTCCCCATATGCAGCCGCATTCACATCCGTCGTCCAAAAAATAGGGATGTCATACCTTTTTTTCATCGTTCCCACGAAATTAAAATTACTCCAATATTTTTTAGGCGTGTCTGTCACAAATCCGTATTTTAAAGAGTTTATATCAACTTCAATTGGTCCAAAGGAACCTATCCCTATTGACTTCAGGTCATATTGGTCAAAGAACTGAAATACATTGGAACATGTCTCCGAAGGAATCGTTGTAGGAAACGAAACACGATCGATAATGTTAAAGTCTTCATCTGCAACTGCACATACAAACTTTGTGCCTCCTGCCTCTATAGCTCCTAACAATTTTCTTCCTCCTCAATCTATTACTTTTTTGATTGACCATACTTTAAGGTCTTCAATTTTCATTTTCCCTGCTGATGCAAATAGCTTACATAAATTGCTGTTTAGATTTGGGAAGATTCGCTTTGTAATAACTTGCTCCCCCCGTTTATAAACAATTCAATTGAAGTTGTATCTAATAATATTCTTAATTCTAATTTTCCATTTATAAATGAAACAGGAGCTCGCGAAACACTTTTTTCACCAGTTCCAGATAAATTACGGTCCACAAGTACTTCTTGTTTCATTATATCTATTATAATTTTCGTTCTTTCGTGACCATCTTCACTTGACCGAACAAATAAACCAAACTCATTTGATGAACTTTGTGCGATATCGTAGACAATATGAATCTCAGACGATACAGATAGTTGAGGATCTATCATATATTCATTTTCATATTGAAATGATTGAAAATCCTTCAAGTTCTCTCTTAAAGTTTCTATCTCATCTACTGGTACTTGGTATAATTTAATATCAATGACCTTCAATTCACGAGGGAAAGTCATCGCACCAGCCCATCCTTCTTTCTGAGATGGTCTATGTGAAAACCACATGTCCATCCATGCAATCATAATGCGTCTATTTTTATCATCTACGAAAGTTTGTGGTGCATAAAAATCAGAACCATAATCTAAGGTATTTACTAGTCCTTGGGTAAATTGTTTAGTCTTGTAGCTCATATTACCAATGGTATAAAATGGTTTCTCATTTTTTGTGCCGTACATAGGTGAGACGATAAGGACATCCTTATTATCCAATGAAAACAAATCTGGACATTCCCACATATCTCCTTGAGTTCCATCACTCTCAGCTACTACTCCGATATACTTCCATTCATAAAGATCTTTAGATTGATATAAAAGAGCTTTTCCTATTCCTTCTTTTTTTGAGCCAACAATCATATAAAAGAATTCTTCATATTTCCGTACTTTAGGATCACGAAAATCCTTTGTTCCATCTTTCGGAAAGTCATTAATTATGGGATTCCCCTCATACTTTTTGAAGTTTATTCCATCTTGACTCGTCGCAACACATTGAACTTGCATTGGATCTTTTTCAATTGAGTGACCAGTATAGAACAGGTATAAATGATCATTTTTCACAATAGCACTACCCGAAAAGCACCCATGATCATGGACTGTTCCATAGTCGTAAATCTCTGAAGGTGCTAAAGCAATTGGCAAGTGCTCCCAATTAATTAAATCACGACTTTTTGCATGTCCCCAATGCATTGGCCCCCATTCTGGACTATAAGGATTATGTTGATAAAAAATATGATACTCACCTTTGTAGAAAACCAGACCATTAGGATCATTAATCCAACCAGTAGGTGCCATTAATGATAATTCAGCCTGTACTGGCTCTTTTGCGTCTCTTTACTTAGTTCGGTAATAAAATCATTGGCTTTTTGTTTTTCTTTCTCATGATATATCATCATAAAACTCTCCTATTTTAATATAGAATAATTATTAGATTTCGTATAAGTTCTAACTCAACTTTCGCAGACCAAATTAGATAGGTAAGCACTAATAGGGTGAAATCCCAAGACATTATAATAGTTGATTTTAAAGTACTTGATATTTTTTAAAATTCTTTTGCTTCAAAACATCAAGAAGAAGCTTTACTCCAATTCAACAGTCAAATTGCATTTACTTCGTCACAAGGGTTTTAGATAGATTTGTTATACCCCTTCTTAGAAATTCGAATTCTAGAATTTCAATAAATCTCTTTCTAGATTCATTTCAATTGCCTTCTCATATATTTTTAATAAATCTTGCGTTTTCATTCTAAACATTTTTTTCATCTCCTAAAGTGCATTAGAATTGAGGTTCTACAATACACTTATTATTCTTTTACAGCACCTAGCGTCATACCACTCACAATGTACCTCTGAACTAAGATTGAAAATACCATTACCGGTAAGCTGAAACTTACAGCGGCAGCTGTCATTGGTCCCAAATCCAAGTTATATGCTGTCAAAAATTCTGAAATTCCTACAGTCGCAGTTTTTGCATTGGTACTAGTCAATAGTAATGCAAATAAGAAATCATTCCAGGCTAACATGAAACAAAATATTGCCGCTGTAGCTAATCCAGGGAGAGATACAGGAAGTATCACTTTAATAAATGCCGTAAAAATATTGCACCCATCTATTCTAGCTGCTTCATCAAATTCTTTTGGGATATTGTTGAAAAATCCAATCATGAGCCATATTGCAAAAGGAACATTGATGGCCGTATAAGTAATAATTAAAGCTACTCTAGTATCTATGAGCCCCATTCCATTAATGATAATGTACATTGGTATCGCGATACTGATCATTGGAACCATTCGCACACACAATGTAAGTAGGAGAAATATATTACCTGTTTTCGAAGAAAACCTAGACAGTCCATATGCCGCAAGCGCTCCTAAGAAAACAGCTAATATTGTACTAATTGAAGCTGTAATAAAACTATTGAAAAAATATTTTGCAATGGGCATCTGATTAAACATGGCAACATAGTTTTCTAATGATAATTCTCGCGGAAAAAATGTTGGTGATGGACTGATCGCATCTGATGAAGGTTTAATAGACGTCAAGACTATATAGATATATGGACTAATAAATAGTAGTGCTAGGACAGTGGTAATTAAACCGATAATTGTTTTATTCTTCTTAAATAGTCTTCCTAGCGTATTCTCATTAGAAACTCCTGCATTAGGTTTACTCAATTTAAATCTTCCTTTCTATTTCTTGTTAGCCTTGAACATTGCTATTAAGAAGTATGAGCTTATTACTAACAAGAGAATAATGAATATTACTGCCATTGCACTTGATTCTCCAACTAGCCCATATCTAGTAAGTGTTTTGTACATGTAAGTGCTTAATACTTCTGATGAATTTGATGGTCCCCCTTGTGTTAACACCCATACAATATCAAAAGTTCTAGCAGCATCAACGGTCCGAATTAGCACTGCTACAATCATTACTGGAAACAGCGAAGGTAGCGTTACATAGAGAAATGTTTGTATTTTATTCGCCCCATCAATATCGGCTGATTCATATAATGTTTTAGAAATCCCTTGAAGTCCGGCTAATAAAACTAACATCATAAATGGAGTGGTTAACCATATATCCGCAATTATTGTTGACAGTAAAGCAAACCTCTCATCTGATAACCATTGAATTGCATGCCTACTAGAAGTTATGTTATAATCGTAGAGTAGTTTATTTACTATCCCAAATTGGTTATTTAACATGAATCTCCAAATTAAACCTGTTACTAAAGGGGCTATCATTAACGGAGCTAGCATTATTGTTCTTACAATTCCGTGTCCTTTAAAAGCAGTATTCAATAACAAAGCAAAAAATAATCCGAGTATTAATTCGAAACATACTGCAACAACGACATAAATGAGTGTGTTCGTTGTTGCTCCAATAAATCTTTCCGATCTTATTGCCTCAATATAATTGCTCAAACCGACAAATGTTCCTCTGCCTTGAGCAATCATGTCGATTTCAAAGAAACTATCTCTAACTAGCAAGGCCACAGGAAAGAACAAAAAAACTAACATAAAAATTCCTGCAGGAGCGAAAAAGCAAATGGAAACTCTCGATTCTTTTGTCATACTATCACTCACTTCGTTAATATTTATTTAAACGGATAGGGATGGTGCCCCTACCCATTTAAATTTAGTTAACTCTAGTTCACTATTCCATCAATTATTTTCTTCGCCTTGTCTAAGGCTTCTTGCGGTGTTTGCGAACCACTAAATACATTCTGAATTGCTGGAAGTAGAGCTTCACTTTCAATCTGCTCCCATTTGTCGGTTGATGGTCTATTTTTAGTTTGTTTTCCGTTTAATGTGGTAGCTAACTCGTTTAAATGTGCAAACTCCTCTTGTTGACCATACTCTTCGAAGACTGACTGTCTAGCAGCAACCCCTAGAGCATCTGCATACAATTCATTATTTTCGTACAAAAATAACAAATATTCTTTAGCAATATCCTTTTTCTTTGATGAAGATGGAATTACCTGATACCAAGGTCCAGGGACAACACCTATTCCACCATCTCCTGCAATCATCGGAGCCGCACCTACATCCCCGGCCACACCTGATGTATCTGGATCATTTGAGGGAACAAAGAAATGCCCCCATGCTAACATCATTGCTAAATTACCATTATAAAATAATTCTGATGTTTCTGCCGAAGCTGTTTCCAGAACCCCTTCTGGAACTACACCTTCCTCATTCACTAAATCATTAAGAAATTCTAAAGCTGCTACATGGTCGTCGTCATTTACAATGACTTCACCAGATTCATCAATCACTAAGGATTCCGCCCCAGCCTGAGCAACATGGTCTAACCAACTCGCCACTGAGTCACCTGACGTGGCTCCAAAAACACTAGTACCATATAATTCAGGATACTTCTCATTTTTTCCAAAGAAACTGGCTACATCCTTATATTGATCCCAAGTTTCCGGAGGTGAAAGCTCATACCCGAATTCCTCAGAAAATTCATCTTGATTATTGGAGTCATTAAATAAATCTTCCCTGTAGAGTAGAATTTTAGAGTTTGTCCAAGTAGGGAGCCCATAAACATTTCCATCCATTGAAGCCCCGTCTATTAAACCAGGGAATAAATCGTTCTCCATTTCATCAGTTATTTCTTCTTGAATTGGCTCTAAGCCTCGGTAAAGAGCCGGTAACCAAATGGTATCAATTGTTGCAACGTCGAAGGCCCCCGCACCAGACGTTAATTCTGTTCTCATTCTGTCATATACACCTGAATATGGTACAGACTCGATGATAACCTTATAGCCAGTATTTTCTTCGAACTCTTCTTTTGTCAGGTCTGCAACTGTTTGGGCTGGACTACCACCTTCAACAAGAACGGTTAATGTCTGATCGCTACTACTTTGATTTGTGTTATTACCTGCATTACCGACTTCATTATTTGAACCACAAGCAGATACCAACGCAACAAGCAATGAACTACCAATTATTAATAGTATTTTTTTCATATTAATACCTCCATTATTATTGCATCTTTCATAAAAGGTAACCCACCTAATGGGCTATTTGGACTCCATACATTCATTATAAACCCTCCATAAATTTAAATTATCTAATGCTTGCGATTACTAAATTCCCCTCCTTCGCTTAGTATGACATTTGTACAAAATTACTAGTTAATCGATTAACTGAGGTCTAAAAAAAATTAATAGGATGATCTTTTTAGATTTTCAGTCTTTAATTTAATATGCTGACAGTCTGAGGTAGGTTTTTGTATTTTATTTAGAATTAATTCTGCAGCTTGCACACCTATTTCGAATGCAGGCTGTTTAATAGCTGACAGAGGTGGGGAAATAATTTCTGTCCAATCATAGTTGTCGTATCCAATAATTCCGATATCATCTGGAATTTTTAACTTTTGTTCTTGAATAAACTTAATGGAACCCATAGCCATTATATTGTTTGCTATAAATATAGCATCGATCTCTTTTGAAATTAGTTGTTTAGCCAGGTCGTAACCTGATTGAAAAGAGGATTCGCCAAATAATACATAATCGGGATTAAAACTTATTTTATTATCTGATAGAGCAACTTTGTATGCTTCAAATCTTTCATTATTGGGGTTAACATATATTTCATTATTTGATAGTTCTTTATTTGCTTCAAATTCATCATTAGAAGTAGGTATTCCTAATCCAGAACTTAAAAAGCCAATTTTTTTAAAACCAGATTTAATCAATTCATTGATACCTTCATAAGTTCCTTGGAAATTATCTACTAAAACATAATCTCCTTTATAACCAACAGGCAATCTATCAATCACAACAATTTGAAAGTTATGATCAATTGTTTCATTTATGCTTTTAAAGTTTTCATTTGTCGGTGCCAATATTAATCCATCAACTTGAGTATTAAACATTTTTATAAGGTTTAATTCTTGTTCCGGATCCTCTTTTGAATTACTTAATATTAAATTATACCCCCTGCTTTTTAATTTTTCCTCTATCCCTTCTGCAATAGACATAAAAAAAGATTTAGCGGTATCCTCGCGATTTATAGGAATTATAAATCCTATTGTATTTGTCTTAGTACTTCTTAAACTTCTTGCTGCAGAATTGGGATGGTAATTCAGTTCCTTTAGCACTTTATTTACTTTACTTTTTATTTTTTCTGATACATATTTATTTCCATTAATCACATGCGACACTGTTGCAGTAGAAACTCCAGCTTTTTCAGCAACATCTTTAATACGTACATTTTTAATACTTTTCATATCTTCACCAAATTTCACTTGTTGTATCATTCAGTTAATCGATTAACTAGAACTTAATATTTGTCTTTATTTCATATCATTTACATAGTTTTGTATTTAAGCCCTTGAACACTTTACTTTTAATTTTTCGTCATTAAATATTTATTGCCTTAATTACGTGTGAAACTGCTACAGTAAAATCTTTCCCTCTCTCAGCAACAGCTTTAATACGTTTTTTATTTCGTACTTTTCATCAAGTCTTATTTGTAATACAATCGAGTTAATCGATTAACTTATCCTTTATATTATCTTCATTATATTTTAAATCAAATTTTATGTCAATACTTTTATGTAAGTGTTTTCATTTTTTGTAAAGGAGATGGGTACAATTGAACTTTTTATTAATATTTTGCACACTAACCTTTTAAATTAATGTACATCTTATCTTTAGTTTCAACTTTCTCCTTTCAAGTCCTAATGCTAAATCACTAGCCATGTTCAATCAATTAGACAATATTGAATTGAAAAAGTTAGACACTTAGACTTTTTTGCTTGGATATCAGAAAAACTCAAGACCTTTTTTGTACCAGATTGGAGAAATTTTTTCACTTTTTTCAACAAGAAAAAATCATTTTCAAGATAGTTTATTGATATTATAGATCAAAGCGTATATGCTTAAGCACACTGAATTTTGACTAAACTCATTCTTCAATCGTGAATATGTCGTTCTTTTCTTAATTGAATTGATTCGCAATATAATTTCTTATTGTTTCTTCATCTACTGTGGTACAAAAATAGCTCCTTGCCCATAAGTGCTGACCCCAATATTTCTTTTTCAATTCGGGAAATTGATACTGTAGAAGCCTTGATGATCTCCCTTTTAGGTACTTCATGATTTTACTTGGAGCAAGACTTGGTGGACATGATAACAATAAGTGGATGTGATCTTTTCCAACACTTCCTTGCAAGATTGTGATTCCTCTTGCTTCACATCCTTGCCTGATTAATTCTCGCGTCTTACGGCAAACGGACCACGTAACACCTTATATCTATATTTTATTACCCAGATCACATGAAACTTGATGTCAAAGACTGCATGACATTCTTCTTATATCCGTCCATACTTTCACCTCACACCTTAAGTATGGACATCGAAGTACAAGGCTAAAAGCGTATACCGGTCTAAAGACGGTGGCTTGTCTATCCATCACTGTCGTTTCATACACAACCCCAAGAATATCAAAGACAGTCATCTTCTTATACCGATGACATTTACGACCATTCTTTTTGAGCAGCTGATAAAGGCGATGCAGAATTTTCAAAAGTTCGTCTGTGCCAACTGCCATTGCTTGAAATAATAATGGAAAGTAATCTTTAATCATATAAATCGCCTTGTATTCACTCAACTCCTGCTTTTTCTTTTCAAGCAGTAGCTGTCGCATTTGAAACATGGTAGAAGAACAGATGAGAATGCCGATAAGTTGGCCATATAAATGGCACTCAAGGCGTTATTTTTTGATTGTTTTACATTCATCAATTTTAAAGAATGACTTCCATATTTTAAATAAAATCTCAATCTGCCAACGCAGGAAATAGAGGGGAAAGACATAATCAGTGGGAACTTCTTCTGGCGATGTATTCGTGATATAGACATTCATCCCCATCAAGTGCTTACTTTTCTCCTTCATGACAATGCCTTTCTTCTTTTCTCGTATTGCTAAGTTTTTAAGGCGTGTTTGCGTTTGATTGTCTGTTAAACGATGGAAAATAACACGTGCTGGAAAGCTTCTGATTTTGGCCAATGTATGCCTCGGTGATTTCCATCGTTTTACCAGGAGTTAAACCGGACATCATTTATGCCATATCAAGCTTGATGTATTCTGTTTGCTTTTTTATCGTGCCATTGTTGAAGAATTCTGGCTCAGGATTTTTGATATAAATACGTGTATTTAGCTTCAACCGCGAGATATAATAAGCCTCTTTTTCATGAATGGCTTGTAAGTCTCCTAAATCAAAGTAACCAAGATCACGTAAACATAAATCACCCGCCTCTATTGTTTCAAGGCAGTTGGTACCGTATTTTTTATCATTGTTCTTGCCTGGACCTATCTGTACGTTTAAAAATTGACCACTCAGTAAATCGTATTCCAATTGGATTTTAACCCCCGCAGTATTACTACTCCCTCCAGAACCTTGATAATCAGTTGAGAAAGAATCAGGTAACTGAAACACAGTCGCATCTAAAATCCAATACGTTCGAAAGCAGAAATCATGTGTGAAGATAGCGATTGATTTAAACAGAGTTTTTCACCAAAAACGACCGCGATACTCCAGTAAAGGAATGGTTATTTTTGAAACTTCTGAACAAACGCTCCTCGGAGACCTTCTATTTGTTGGCTATTGCTGTATCCGTACTAGTAGGTATGCTTATCTTGACTCTTATTAGATCATGATAAGCCCTTGGTCTTTTTCTTTCGAACATACTCAATTATCGCAAAAATGATTTTCTCCTCGCGATCATCAAAATTCTGATCGTACAATAATCGCTGACCATCAAAACCAAATGCATCAAGCAAATAGAAGACTCGGGGCTTGCTGTAGGCGCTGCTGTTCTCCTGACAAGCCTTCCATACGTCCCTCTCTAACGGGCTTGAATAGCCACAATGTTCAATGCATTCCCGAATACGCGTTTTCTTAAGCTCCAAGAAGCCTTCCCAAATGTTTTTGTTGGCTAATTCGATCCACATTTCTGCACGGATACGCTCCTCCTCTTCTTTCGCAACACTTGTTTCATGATGGTCTTCTATCTCTTTCACAACATTTATTGCAATAAAATTGGGCAACCGCTCTTGAATAAAGGTATTAAGCGCTTCTTCCGGAATCATCCAGCCTTCTTTTCGAGAAGTTGGAGCCTTCGCTTCAATGACACCTTGCCGCAACCAGCGGCGAACACTCTCTTTGTGTGTAGTCATTTTATAGTGTTTTAACCGTTCAAATGCTTCGTCTACACTGTACATCTTCATGGTCTCACCTCTTAAACAACAATTGTTGTAATAATTATAATGCAACTATTGTTGTTAAACAACCAGGATCACTCTTTTTTTCTATTCCCTCTATCTAATCAAGGAAAGGAAAAGAAAAAAGCCAACACGTCTGCTGGCTTATCTTACATCTTTACTGTCCGAATCACTTACTTGAAACTCATTACGAATCAACCACAAACTCAACTTCATTTTATGAATGACCACAGGAGGGAAGCCTAAAGTTCCCTCCTACTCCCACATTTACCTGATCCACTAAACCCTAAGATGAAGATGAACATCTACAACATCTGACAGCCTAGTTTCTTCTACATTCCTAGTTGTGTTTGTTTTTGATTCGATAGTCTGCTGTTTGAAAGAGAATCTTTACGCTCATCGTTCCAATCTTTAGTGTTCTTTGGTCTGTGATCGACAAGTGTATCTTCTCGCTTTAACGACTTACGTAATTTCTCATGAAATTCTCTTCCAGCTTCATCATTATCAACGCAAGAAATAATTTGCTTTACGCTATGTCCTATTTCTTCTAAGTCTTTTACGGTACGATAAACTGTATTCATTTTCAACCCACTCATACTAACTAATCTCGTATTTTGTACTTGCTCTTTTTTTACCGACCAGTAGGATAGTAGATCAATCGGTGATTCAAACAAGCGACCTTATCTGGCCTTTTTCCAACATCGATCGTAAAACCACCATCCTCTTTCGAGTTAGACATGACCTGTTTGAATGTTCCACGTTTTGTATCTATTGTTTTTGTACCTTACCGATCCGCACCAATGACTTCCCCTTGTGCATTTTTCCATTTGAATACCGCATTGTCTTTCTTTTCTTGCACGAGCAAGTCTTTTTTCATGCACCAATCGACAACTCGACTATCAATTTTACGTTCATTGACAAGATAATCTTTGATGTTTTCTGTATTAGTAACTTCAAAATATTTTGGATATTTAAATGGCTCTTTTTCGACTGCTGCCGCACGAGCTTTAGTCGGTGCATATTCATGTTCGTTCACTCTCTTAACAGCGTCAGGAAACGTTAAATCATAATAGCTCATAGCAAAACGAATCGCACCAAATCGACCTTCTTGACGACTATTCCAAAAAACTTCTCTCCTTTGATGACTAAACTATCATGATCTCCAAGGCGATAATAAGGTTCTGCCCTCTTCCCTTCTTGTTTAACATCAATACCATTTGCGTCAATGAAGTCAATCAAGCGTACTTGCTTCGCTTGATTGATCTCATCGGTTGTAACTCTTGTCAACTTGCTCACCTCCTACATGCTTAGACCGATATTTTTTTGTTGGATAGGTGATTTTTGAAATGGAGAATCTTTTTCTTTTGCTTCCTTTTTTGTGCTGCTATTTGTCATACGATCTTTCATGCTGCTTTCCATTCGATCTATCATTCTTTCATCTACGATTTTCGACTTCAAGGCAAGATATTTTACGTCAGCATATTGATTTTCGGCTTTCATTCGATTGACTACTTTTTCTTCCGTTAATTCACCTTTGTTTTCGGCTTGCAAGTGTGACTGGTACTTCTCATAATGCCCTTTTAAATGAACCATGATGTTAGTCGTGTCCATTTGTTCTTTATCGTTAGTGAAGTTTTCATGAACATTTGATTTTAATGAATCAAGTTCACTTTTCGATAAATAGTTATGATGAACAGCATAATGTTCAATAACTTGAACATCACTATCTGATACATCAATCGCTACCTCATCTTTTACATTTGCATGTTTAAGATAAAGGTTCTCTTTATAGATACTTTCCACCGTAGTAGAAATAACTTCCTTTGAATAGATATCTTTTAATGAATTTCAATCTACATTCTATGATAAGCATGATCGTAACGTCTTAAATTACGAAGAATTTCAAGGTTTTGATCAACAGAAAGCCATTGAAGCTTTTAATAACTTGAACGACTGTGGAATGTTCAAATGGATAATGTAAAGATGATTCATCCTAGATGAAAGAGTATCTTGATTTTATGAGTAAGTTTTATACCTACTCTCCAAGAAACTCTGTGTTAATTCAAAAGCAATTTAGCAGTGCTGAAGCAGTCGGAAGTTTTACCTTTTGGAAAAACAAAGGGTACTCCGTTCAAAAAGGCGAAAAGGGAATAAAAATATTAGTACCTACAAAGTATCAAACATTTGAGCAAGAACGTGAAGGAAAAATATATCAAGTCGGTGTAAAGTATGCTTCGAAAGAAGAAAAAGAAGCAATTAAAAAAGGTGATATGAAAACAAAAGATCATATTGGCTATGCTGCTGGATATGTTTTTGACATATCACAAACAAACGCAAAAGCTGAAGATTTGCCCAGTATATTTCCTAAAAGATGGATTGATGGAAAAGTAGAAAATTACGATGAAATGTTTCGATCATTAAAGGAATTAGGACGTAAAATGGATGTGGAAATCTTAGACAAGTCATTTCAAGAACTCGGGGCTGCAAAAGGGTCTTATGTTGAATATCAAGCATTGAATAGTCGTGGAGAAATGGATTTATTATCGAAAGAAACGACATCTTGATATAAAATACTCCCTCTCTCTTGCGCTAACTTAAAGGCTTCTTTCATTCGATCTTTTTTCCCATCATCTAATTGATCGTCATGTTCAGAGAATAGAGAAGTTGCTATCTCTTTGTCAGCCATATAATTGTTATAAAGACTAAAATCATTTTTATTTTTCGCTTCATCCCGATCAAGGTAATTAATATAATTAGTCACAAGCATTGCATTAATTAAGTCAGATGATTCAAAATACTAAAAAACTTCAAAAAACATGTGTTCAGTCAACAAAAAAATCCTTTACAATGGAAGTACAGGTGGTTTCCTGTCCAAATCCAAAATAAAGGACTATACACATGGACAAGAATACACTAATTTCATCATTTGATAAATGGGTTTCACCCATCAATATTCAAAAACTTACTGAACAAGTCAAAGAATCTAAACAGGACTTCTACACTAAGAAACTTACAACAGAAGCCTATATTAAACTTTTATTGGTTGCCCAGTTGCACGAATTTGAGAGCCTAGAAGAAATGAGTGATGCACTTGTAGACGAAGATCTTCAAAAAACACTCGGATTTGAATCGATAAGTAGCTCTCAGCTATCACGAAAGAACAATAAAATGAATCCGTTAATTCTAGCGAATCTGTTCTTGGATCTTGTGTGGAAAATTCAACGCTATCATGATAAAAGTGGAATAAATATGCCACTGAAAATCATTGATTCTAGTACGCTCCCATTGAACTTAACCAATCATAAATGGGCAAAATTCCGTAAAACAAAGGCTGGTGTAAAACTACACTTGTTTTCATGGATAAGGACACCGTCTATCCTGAAAAAGCAGTGATTACGACAGCGAAAGAACATGACCGAAATCAACTTGAGGTTCTTGTAGATGATAAAGAAGCCATGTATGTGTTTGATCGCGGTTATGTGGACTATGAACGTTTTGATCGGATGACAGATGATGGCTATTTCTTCGTTTCAAGACTGAAGAAAAACGCTGTCATTCGTGAAGTTTCTTCTTTTACACTACCTAACGATTGTCCTGTTCTATCAGATAAAATGGTCTACATTGGTAGCACACAAAATCGTACTGAAAATGTCTTTCGTTTTCTTGAAGTTATGGATACAAAGGGAAATCTACTTCGCTTAATCACTAACCGATTTGATTTAAAACCAGAAGAAATAAGTGAAATTTACCGATATCGCTGGGCAATAGAACTCTTTTTTAAATGGCTCAAGCAACACGTAGAAATTAAACACTTTTATGGAATGAGTGAAACAGCTATACAAAATCAAGTTTTCTTAGCCCTTATCACATATTGCTTACTTGTTCTGGTTCAATTGGAGATGAAAAGTAAGAAATCTCTCCTTCGAATCCTCGCTGGTTAAAGCGAGCGATCTGGAAACCATCTTATGTTTGGATACGGAGGTTTGATGAACGCTCTAGTCCGTAAAGGAGATTTTGTCGTTGTCGTTTTGATTCAATTGTATATTTTTACCAAATGGACAGTGCCACCTTTCTTCAAGCTTTGTCTTTTTGGCTCAAAATTACTAAAATATATTAACAGAAAATTCAAACTACTTTTATGCAATGCTAGTGACAAATAGTGAGAAAATCTCTTATAAAAAATTAAAGAAACAACCAAAAAACACCGGTTCCCTTACCCGATGTTTTTCGTGCAATTTATGCAGCTTTTGACTCTTCCGTTTCTTTGAAAACCTTCGTTTTCATTTAAGTTACTCGTAGTTTACGTACAGTAGCTGGTATATGTCTACATTTTGACCTGAAAGTTGGTATTCAAATTATCATACATAACTATATTACTAAATTCCAATGTTCATAGTAGTTTCACAAGTAATCTAGACTATTCATGCTAAAATAAATGTAGGTAATTTTAGCAAATGTACTTTAACAAAAACAATATGACATACACAAACAAAGAGAATAACATCATAGAAAGAGAGAGAGGGAGAGAAGTACAAAATGAAAACAAAAATCTTTGCAGTTATTGGATTAGTTTCTGTTGCCGTAGCGGTGTATTTTTTCGCGGTAGACGGCGAAAGTAATATGACGAAAGAGCATGAAGCCGAAAATATTAAGGAGTTGGTGTATGATTACAGTGTAGGTAATATAAAAAATCAGTCCGCTTCCATCACATCGCATCAACTTATCTTGACCGACAGCGACGGAAGCCAGTTAATCTATGACTTACCTGAAGACGACTTTTTTGTTTCCATCGCGCCATACTTCGATCAAACCCATCCTTGAGCCAACCATAACTTGACAGGTTGTCAAGGAGAGATCGTGAACGAAGAGTTTTACGTATATATTGAAGATACGGAAGGTAACGTGATATTGGATGAAACATTAACATCCCAATCTAACGGATTTATTGATTTGTGGCTACCGCGAGAAAAAACGTATCGCGTAACGATTGAACATGACGGGAAAATGGTGGAGTCTGAGCTTTCCACGTTTGAGGGAGACAACACTTGCATTACAACAATGCAGTTGATGTAGTACAAAAGCACCTACTTAGGAGGGCACTGAAAAAGGTTGCTTTTTACCTTTTTCAGTGCCCCCCGGTTTTTGTATATGAAAACAACAACTTATAAAGATAGCTAGAAGATTTATTTATCAGTCTCCGAGTCCCTCCACAAAGCACGTATAATAGACAAGCTATATATGAAAAAGATGGATAAAGAAGAATGCTTAGATATACAAGAGGGTTTGAATTATTAACCTTTAAGGAAAAACGGTCTGTTATTACCTATGTATATAGTTTTCAAGCTGTGTTGATTCGAATATGGCAGCAAAGAATTGATACTTTTCTGTCTGAATAGTTTCTATTATTTTTCAATTAAATTGAAATAGGCGCTTTCTTATAACGAAAAAGCGCCTGATTGTGGAAGTAATTACATTCAGCTGGTTAGCAACATTCTAATGATGTCCGGGACCGCCAGATTCAGTTTGAACAGCATCATCTTTCAATGATTCTAATTCTTCTTCGGAAACATCACCAACGATTATTTGTTTCGTAGGCATGACATGCATGTCACGAGCTGTAACGTGGGTCTGGACAAAGTAAATACCATCTTTCTTAAATGTATGTGTAATTTGATAGATTCCTTCCCCCTGATGGACTCCTGCAATCATTTCTCCTTCATCACGCTCATGATGCTTCCAGATTTCAAATTCAACATCCTGTGCATCTTCGACATCCTCATCTCCTTGATTCACTTTTATTTGAAGCATGACTTCTTCTTGTGATGGGATCGTTTCTGGAATGAAAATATCAACAGTAACAACTTCTAGCATTCCTTGAACATCATCTGACTCTTGCGTATTGACCGTACAAGCTGTTAAAACGAAAAGAACCATTGTCATTTTTATAAATAAGATATTTTTAATCATATTCTCTCCTTACTTCCTCTTTTTACAGTTCACTTTCACTATCAAGCATACCAATTCTTAAATCTGTCTATTTTTGAAAAAAGAAAACGATCAAGAATAAACACAACAATAATAGAAAGTCCAACTAAAGGCATTAGCAATCCAGAAACAAGCATAATGATAAGAACTGCTCTTGACTGCTTTTTATCTTTCGATTTAGTTTGTGCCCCTAATTTTCCTTCAGGCTTACGTTTTTTCCACATGATAAAAGAACTTAAAATCATACCAATAAGTCCTGAACATGTCATCAATCCAAGAATTTGGTTAGCCAGTCCAAATAATCTTCCTTCATGAAGAGCTATCCCCATTGTAATGACTTTTGCCATGATACCATAATCATCAAAACGCACATCTGTTAAAACATTGCCACTGTATTGATCGACATGCAAGGTAGCATTATCACCTGGCCTTGAATGAGAAGTAGCAATCGTATAAACACCCGTTTCCCCTTGTGGCATCGAAATCGTATAAGGTTTTTGAATGTCTTTGGTTTCCGCTATATACGTGACATCCTCAAGAGATAGTGGGACATAGACACCAGAGGATGATGATGGGACAGCTATATTTTCAGTCGCCCATGGAACATCATCAGCGACGTCTTTTGTTTTAACGACCGACTCTGGCTTCTCCCTAAAGCTTAAAGCAAAAGGTGGATATCCTGTATTTGTCGCCGTTGCTAGCTTATTAATCTGATCCCCCATTACACCTGACCATGGTAACCCTGTTAGTATTAAAATAAAAATAAATGCTGATAGCCAAAAGGCTGGTACAGCATGTAAATCACGCCATAGCGTACGCCTTCTCTTGTTAAGGCGAGGTAGAACCGTCCCCAAAATCGATGCCTTACTTCGTGGCCACCACATATAAAGACCCGTTACTAAAAGGATAATTGCCCAACAAGCGGCTAATTCAACGAGCCGTTTAGCAAACGTTCCACCAATAAATAGTTCACTGTGAATTTTTTTGAAGATTTCGGTGAATTTCTGATTCGTCAAGAGCGATCCTGTTACTTCACCAGTATACGGATTTACAAATACGGACATTGATTCTCCTTGATTCAACACATTGATTTCAGTTGTTCGTGGCCCATCATTAAACCGCATGGAACGGACCAAGGCATCAGGATAGTCTTCTTTCACATTTACCAATTGTGTAGAAGGAGATGCGACTGCTTCACCTTCCGTAACGTAATATAAATCCTGATAAAGATAATTCTCAATTTGTGGTTTAAAAAGATAAACACCCCCACTAAAGGCAAGAATGAGTAAAAATGGCGAAAAGATAACCCCCCCATAAAAATGCCATCTCCAAACAGTTTGGTATAAAGCGAGAGTCTTTCTTCTTTTCTTTTCAAAGTTTTCCATTTGAGGTTGTTCTTTATGTGCTTCCATCTATTTAGCTCCTTTTGCGTACTCGCGAATCATTTCGACTTTTCTAGTTTAATAAGAGGTTGTGAAATGCTAGTGAATTATGATGGTTTATTTTGAAATTGTTCATAATTTAACGAAGCATAGAAAAAAGGATGATTGAAAAGTCTTGTTAGACCTTTGAATCATCCTTTTATACAAAGAGAAAGTAGTAGATTACATTGTCTTAAGCCTAATTCTCGCGCTCGTACCCTGACCAACTTTAGAAGACAACTCAAACATACCACCGTGCTTATTAATGATCTGTGATACAATGGCTAATCCGAGTCCGGTGCCTCCACTATTACGTGTCCTTGCTTTATTCACTCGGTAAAACCGTTCTGTTACCGCTAATAGATCTTCTTCAGGAATACCGATTCCTTCATCAGCAATGATTAGTTCGCTCCATTCCTTGTCTGTTGTCAATGTAATGGTTATACCCTTAGTAGCTGGCGTATACCTTATCGCATTGTCTAACAAGTTACGAATTACCTGTTCAAGACGATCACTATCGCCATAGATAATACTACCCTCGTCAATGTTTTTGGTCATGCGAATGTTCTTTTGTGTAACAACTAGTTCAAACGATTCAATGACATCGCTAATAAGCTGCGCAAAGGCTATTGGTTCACACTGTAACGGATAAGAATCACCCTCTAGTTGGGCCAAGTCAAGCAAATCATTGACTAGACGCTCTAAACGGTTTGATTCTTTTTGAATAATCGCAAGTCCCTTTTTCTGCTCAATGATTCCTTCTTCCATAGCTTCTGCATAGCCCTTCATATAACTTAAAGGCGTTCGTAGCTCATGTGACACATTCGCAAGAAATTCTCGTCTGTTGTCCTCTACTTTTTCTAATGATGCAGAAAGAATATTAAATGAGTGAGCCAACTGTCCCAATTCATCGACACAAGTAACATCAATACGTTTTGAAAAGTCTCCTTCTGCCATCAACTTTGACACTTGTTTCATATCACTTAATGGTTTGACAACATTGTTAATGACTTTATTACCAATCAAGATAATAACCAAAATAACAAGAGTTAATGATACGATTAAAATGGTTCGGATTTGTATGAACGGTTCATATACTTCAGACAAAGGCATTGATAGTAAGACAGATCCAGACAGATGACCGTCTTGAAATAATGGAATCGCAACTCCAAGAATATCTTGCCCAAAATGAGGGTGAGGACGAACCATCACGACCGTCTCTCCCTCTAGCAATAGTTGTCTTTCTTCAAATGTGATGATGTTTTCATTGGAATAAGGTTCAAACGGTGCCCCACTCCCTAATTGCATTGGATCGTCGGAAAAGAGAACATCTGAAGCTATATTTTGCTCTGACCAATTCAAGCGTTCAAAAAAAGGATCCTCGGCACCGTATTCACGGTAAAATTCAGCCAGTCCTTCTCCTTCCGTCACTAATAAATCAATCTGTTTTTCAACGTAAAGCTCGTCGTATAAGAATAATGTGAGAAATATAGAGCCAACTATAACCGTCATTAACATGCAAATCATCGTGATCCAGATTTTCTTTTTGATTGACCATTTCTTCATGAGGTTTCCTCAAACTTATAGCCTACTCCCCAAACCGTTTTGATAAATCGTTCTGCAGACTTCAATTTTAATCGTAATGTTTTAATATGGGTATCCACGGTGCGTAACGTTCCCATTTGCGAATCCATCCCCCATATACTTTCGTGGAGGTGATCTCTTGTAAAGACTTGACCACGATGGTCAATCAAAAAGAGTAATAAATCATATTCTTTTCTTGTCACATTTATTGGTTCTCGTTCTACGTAAATGATTCGTCCACTTTTGTCTAGCTCAAGCTCTTGAATTTTCAACATATTTGTAGTTGTTTGTAATCCTTGTGACCTTCTTAACGCTGCTTCTATTCGAGCTACCAACTCCCTTGAACTAAATGGTTTGACAATATAATCATCCGCACCAATTTTCAAGCCTTTAATCTTATCTTCCTCACCACTTCTTGCTGTTAGCATAAGAATCGGTACTTGTGAAAATTCTCTTATTTTTTCACAGGCAGTAAAACCGTCCATTTTGTCCATCATGACATCTAACACAACTAAATCAACCAGATGTATTTTCATAAGATGAATGGCTTCTTGTCCGCTTTTGGCTGTTAGGACCTTGTAAGATTCCTTTTCAAGAAATGAGGTTACGAGTTCAAGTAATTCAGTTTCATCATCAACAACTAAAATATGACGAGTATCTTTCATCATTTATTCCTCCATCACAATTGCATACGGACCAGCTGAAACAGTTAGTTCGTCTATTAGTTCAAATGAAACTCTATCAATGATAGAGATTGAGTTGTTATCCAGATTTGTCACAAATAACGTCTCATCATTTCCGGTTACAAAGTTCGGATTTTGGCCAACTTCAATGGCTGCTACAACCTTGTTTGCCTCCTTGTCTACCTTATATAATGCATGATCCCCATGGCACAAAACATAAAAATATGGCGAGGAAAGATCACCAAAAAAGGCAATAGGCATTAATCCTATTTGAATTTCATTTATTAATTTCCCTGTTTCAGGATTATACGCAAAAATACTTTTATTCAAATCTCCGAATGAACCATGACCACCTACCCAAAGTTTCTCTCCGTCATAATACATACCAGAAGGACGTTCAAGGACTGGAAACGTTTGTAAGGTAGTTTTCAGTTCTAGATCCATAACAGTTACATCGTTGTTATCACCACTAAGAGCAAATAGTTTTTCATTTCCAAACTCCAAATCAGTAGGATATGACCCAACCTCTATACTCTGAACCACTTCTTTTTTATCAATGTCAATACGATGGACTTGGTCATTCATGATATCTGTCACGAAAAGACTTCGTGACGTGTAGTCATATTGCATTGCTGTTAGTCCTTGATTTAATTTTAGAAACGGTGAAATGGTTCCCTCTTTTATATCATAGAGCATGAGTGAGGTTTCACTTTGGCTTGTTGCAATAATATTTCCGTTCCCAATGTTCACCATTTCTGTTACAGGAAAATGGCTATCTTCTGAAAGCAGTACATTATTATGTGCAACATCTATAAAAGTCAATTTCTGCTCTTTCACATGGGAAACCATGAGAATTGGAATATTTGCCTTAGGGATCTCAAAATGTTGTACATTACATCCGCTTATAATCATAATAAGACATAATAATAAAACTAAGATAGAACGTTTCATTTTTACCTCCTTTTTGAAGTGCTGTACTTTGAATTCGTATTTAATTTTATCTTAGCATGCTAATGTGAAATCCTTTTGAAATTTGTATACTTACCTAATATTTTTCACCCTGTTTTGTAAATCTTATCATTTCATTTCTTTTTTTATCCTTGAAGCTGTTTTTAATAATGTACTTTAACGAAAAAAATAGACGCACCTTATTAAAGGATAGCGCCTGATTGTTGGAGAGCGTTGCTAAATAAACGCACCGATCGCATAATACTTTTTAAGGTTTATTTCACCTTTACATGAGGATGAGAATAATCAACTTTTTTCTCATCCTCATATAAATTTTTAATTCGATTAATTAGTAGTGGTGATCTTCTTCAGCAGCCATTGCAATTGCTTTCGTTTCATGAACTGTCCCATATGGATGCTCAGGCGGCGCATAGATCGAGTAAAGTTTAAGTGGTTGATTACCCGTATTAGTTAGGTTGTGCCATTTTCCAGCCGGTACCATGATCGCATAGTCATCAAAGACTTCTTCTTGAAAATCTAAATGATCTTTGCTATCACCCATTTGAACAATTCCTTGCCCTTCTTCAATACGTAGGAATTGATCGAGTTCCGGATGAATCTCTAAGCCGATGTCTTCTCCAACATTGATACTCATCAAGGTCACTTGCAAATGGTCTCCTGTCCATAAAGCGGTACGGAACGTATTGTTTTGTTTTGTAGCCTCCTCAATATTAACGACAAACGGTTCTGATCCATAATCCGTTGATCGATTTCGGACGTCCTCATTTAAACAACCAAATCGGGCAGCATTCTCTTGTTCACCAGTTAAAGCCCATAAAAATGCATTTCGAACTTGCGGATGTTGAGTAAGTACACTACTTCTTTGATATTGTTCATACCCTTCTACTTCTTCTTCATAAGCCTTTTGTAAACCTTCTCTATAACTTTGAAAAGGAACTTTATCGGTTTGGTACACAGGCTGACTTCCAGTAAGATTAATATAAAGATTGGTAAATTGTGTCAAATGAGCTTTTTTTTCTTCTAAAGCATGAAGAATGTCATTTTTATGCTTTTGATTTGGCGCTGCATTTGCTAATCGCCTATATAGATCAATCGCTGAAGCCTCTCTTTTTATTCCTACAAGTAGAGCTTCAAATACTTGTTGATTCTGTCCGTGATGATTCCTTGCCATGAAGTCTGGATTATATATTGGTGTGCTAACATTAGCGTAATAAGGATATGAATACGTTTTAGGATAATACATTTTGCTCATTCCCTTCAAAGGTTTATCAAATTTATCATATGCCTATGTTTAGAGAATGTACTTCGATTGTATTATCTTATTTAGGATAGGCGCTGTTAAACTCAAAAAGCCTTACTCCATTAAATGACCGATTGTTGAACAAAAAATACACAGTATTTTTGAACTAACCCGCTCCGCAATAAACGATTGAGTTGTCTTTACGACAACTCCAACTATTTCGTTCAAGCACCTGTTAATGTAATAAGGAACTGTAACAGAACTAATTTTGAAATCAGATTAGGAAAAATGCTAATAAAAAACCAATTGCAAGAATTGTATCAGCAATAAAATTCCCATCTTTCCCTTTTAAAAAATAAGTTTCAATGACAGATAGGGAAAAGATAAAACCGGCTAATAAAAATAAGATATTGACATTTAAACTGTTGTTAAATACCCCTACCATAACTATCAAGATACTAATTATCGCAGTAACAATCTTAATTACAAAAAACGTCTTTCCCTTTTCATTTTCCACTTTTTTCACCTCCACTCCTCATTTCCGCATTACCATAAAAATCCAATTCAATCTTCAACTAACTTGCGTTTTTACTTAATAATAAAAGAGCGATTACCTTTATTCAGCAATCTGCACAAAACCAAAAATGCCCATGGTTAACCCTATATAAATAACAATCGCTGCATAGACACCCATTGTGATCGTGACTTTATACTCATTTGAATCTTCATTTGCTCGAGCAACCATATCCGGTGCACTAGTTATATCAACAGGCATGATTACAATTGAATCTACGCCACGCGTTATGAAAGATTCAATTTGAGCTAGTTGTTGAGTAGCTTCATTCTGGGCATCAACATAGATTACTTCTACACCATCCAATTGTTCAGTATAGTCTTTCATTCCAGCATGAAGGGAGTTAACCAAACATCAATAAAAGTTGGTAATGAAACTCCAATAATTTTCAGTTAGTAATGAAATAGAGCCCGACTCCGCAAAGTGCGATGCCGAGCTATAAGATTCGTTGAAGCGCAATGTACAATACCACTGCCTCTCTTCAACATTTATTTTTTCGTAGCATCTTCTTTTAATCCTAGAATCCACGTTGCAACAAAGGCACCACCTAGTGCAATCAGCATTCCTACAAGGTAATTAATAATGTTAGCCGTTCCAAACGGTGCCGCAATGGCGATCATCGGAATACCTGTTAAGCCATAAGCATTTACAATCACATTTGTAAATACGACGTACCCACCACCTAATGCACCACCAATCGCAGCACCGATAAATGGACGCATGAAGCGTAAGTTCACACCGAAGATGACAGGCTCTGTGATCCCAAGGAATGCGGAGAATGAAGCTGGAAGGGCAATTTCCTTTACTTTTTTATTATTTGTTAAGAAGAATACCGCAAGACCCGCACCACCTTGAGCGACATTCGCCATCGCCCAAATAGGTAATAAGAAGTTGACACCAAAGTCCGCAATTAAAGCTGCCTCAATCGCATGGAAGCTGTGGTGTACCCCTGTAATAACAATGGTTGAGTACAAACCACCAAAAATCAGACCAGCAAATACTCCAGCTGTATTATAAATAAAGTCAAGGCTCCAAGTCAGTCCGTTACCAATCCATGTTCCAAGTGGTCCGATAAATAACATCGCAATAAATCCTGTTAAAATAACTGTTACGAATGGAACAACCAATAGATCAATTGCATTTGGAACAACCTTACGAAGTCCTTTTTCAATTTTACTCATAATGTAGACAACGAGTAAAATCGGAATAACAGTCCCTTGATACCCTAGTAACTCAACGTTCATACCGAAAACGACAACCGATTCTGGAACTCCATCTGCTAATGTCCAAGGGTTTAACAGGGCTGGGTGAGTCATAATTCCACCAAGCACCGCCCCTAAAAATGGATTCGCTCCAAATTCTTTTGCGGCACTAAAACCAATTAAGATCGGCAAAATGATAAAGGCCGCACTTGAAAACATATCTAAAAATAAAATCCAAGGACTGTCTGGCTCGACCCATTCAAACGCTCTCATCATTCCAAGTAGTCCCATTAACAAACCACTTGCAACAATCGCTGGAATAATTGGAACAAAAATATTTGAAAGAGTACGTGCAATACGTGCAAGCGGATTCATTTTCTTCTTCGCTGCATTACTATGATCCACCTGCTTCTCACCACCATCTGTATCTTTTGCGCCAACTCCTGTAATGTGAGCAAATTCAGCATATACTTTATTAACAAGCCCTGTTCCAAAGATCACTTGAAATTGTCCCGATGCACTAAAAACCCCTTTTACTCCCTCAAGATCTTCGATAGCTAGTTTATTCGGCTTACTATCATCATGTAACACAACACGTAATCTTGTAGCACAATGAGTTACACTTACCACATTGTCTTTTCCACCTAAAAGTTCAACTAATTCACTAGCTACTTTGTTTAAATCCATTTGGAATTCCCCCTCGTTTTTTAGGCTATTATTGGTCAGACCGCTTAAGAATATGCAATTGACTCACTCACCACACGTCTGTAAGCGAGATTTTCAATGCGCATATAAAGCGTTTACATTTAGAGTCCTCTATAAGACAACAAAAAGACCTAAAATGGGTATAGGTATACGTAGATAGATCCACGTATGTCTATGCTCCATTTTAGGTCTTGCCTGCCTGATCAGTAACAATCCCACATATTTTTTTGATTACGCTTTCATTCTAGATCATTAGATTTAATTCGTCAATAGTTTTTTGAAAACGCTTTGAAAATCATTAACAATCCATTATTAATAGTTTGCTTTTTTGTGTCGATTTATTAGGAATGATTTTCATAATTTCTCAAGTACCTAGAAAAACGATTACACGCAAAATTTTCTGCAACAATCTCAGTTTTTTCTTTTTTCATATACCATCCCTAACCCATTTGAAAAGATATGAGCATAGGATGGAACTTTATCTAAAAGCCTCTGAATAGGCTTAGTATTTATAAAGAATGACTTTCCCTAATAGGTATAAATTATTATACCTATGAAAAGTCGAAAATGCAGTGTTTATGGGCTTTTCAAGAGCCTAGGTATAAAAATGCGTGAATGTAGGTTACATGTTGTGCATCATGATGAAGGAAACAATCTAAAATAGCGGTTGCTAATACTTTCTCTTCATTTGACGTTTTGATACTTTTCCTCTTTTTTCATATTGTTTAGAGATGACAAACTCTCAATAAATAATAGATCTAAACGGCTAAACCGTTTCTTGATTTTACTTATTAATCCATTTTCTTCTCTATTAGAGCGTGCTCACAAAGTTCATTTAAAAACTTAACATTAGACTTCTTTGACAGGAAAAGCTTCAGTCTTTAGACCTCAGTTTACACGTGGAGATACGATAAAAAGCGAACGTTTGGAAAAACAAACCAATTCAAAAAGTTTGTTAACTTATCTCTCAAATTATCAGACAAAAAACAACAGCTTGTGCGATATTAAATGCAACAAACAAAACATGTATTTATAAGGAGTGTTTAAGTAATGACCGTTACAGATTTATTTAAGTTTAAAAATGAACGCATTAAGGTTTTACATTTTACGTGGTTTGCATTCTTTGTTTCTTTCTTCGCTTGGTTCAGTATGGCACCACTAGCAACAACCATGATGGCGGATATGGATTGGTTAACACCTCAACATATGGCTGCTTTAGGGATTTGTAACGTAGTACTTACTATCCCTGCTCGAATAATCATCGGATCGTTACTCGATAAATATGGTCCAAGAATTGTATACTCAGGTTTATTAATTACCATGTCTATTCCAGCGATTACATTTGCATTTGGTGATACTTGGGCTCAATTAATGATTTCACGTCTTGTTCTTGGTAGTGTAGGTGCCAGCTTCGTAATCGGGATTCGTATGGTAGCAGAATGGTTTCCACCTAAAAACGTAGGTTTTGCTGAAGGTATTTATGGAGGTTGGGGTAACTTCGGTTCTGCTGCTGGCGCGATGTTATTACCATGGTTTGCTCTTACAATGTTCGGTGGCGACAATGGTTATAGATATGCTCTTGCCTTTACCGGTGTTATCTGTTTCATTTACGGTATTATTTATTATATTTGTGTTCGTGATACTCCTGAAGGTAAAGCATTAGTGAAACCGAAAAAAGCGTCTGCGCTTGAAGTTAGTAGTTGGGGTGATTTAGTTCAACTGATTATTTTTACCCTTCCTCTTGGTGGAGCTGTTGCGGTTAGTTCATGGAGATTAAATGGTCTTGGATTTATTTCAGACACAGCTCTTAATATTATCTATGCGGTTATTGTAGGTGTTCTTATTTTTCAAATCGTCAATATTTTAAAAGTAAACGTTCCACAACTTAAAAAAGGTGTTCCAGAAGACGACAAATACAAGTTTAAAAACGTTACTGCCTTAAATAGTACGTATTTTGCAAACTTCGGCGCGGAATTAGCTATCGTTTCCATGCTACCAATGTTCTTCCAATTAACTTTTTCACTTACACCATCACAAGCTGGGCTTATCGCTGCATCCTTCGCCTTTATTAACCTAGTAGCTCGTCCATTAGGTGGGGTTCTTTCAGACAGAATGGGAAGTCGTCGTAATGTCATGCTCGTATACATGTTTGGGATTTGTCTCGGACTAGTCGGCATGGGTATGATAGACTCTAGCTGGCCATTAGTATTGGCTGTAGCGGTTACAGTATTAACTTCTGTATTTGTCCAAGGTGCTGAAGGCGCAACCTATTCTATCGTCCCGATGATTAAAAAACGTGTAACAGGACAAATTGCTGGGATGGCTGGTGCTTATGGAAATGTCGGTGCAACGATTTACCTAACATTGTTTACACTCGTTTCTACACAACAGTTTTTCTTTATCCTTGCTTCTGGAGCATTCATCAGCTTCCTTGTTTGCTTCTTTATGTTAGAGGAACCAAAGAACTCATTTGGTGAAGAATACTATTTAACTGAAGATGAATTGAAGCAGCAAGCAGACGCTGATGCCGCTTTACAAAAGAAAGCTCTATAATAAAACAAAGCGATGCACCAAGCTCTTTTCAACAAGAATGGAGTTTGGTGCATTTTTTCACTACCACACAGGTTTACACTATCCTAATAACATCCCCCCTACAATTCGAAAAGTTTATATACATACTTAGTGAAAAACTCCTCAATAAATTACAATTTCTCTATAACAATAGTCTTATTTTTTACAATAAATACCTTGGCTCTTTTGAGAGTAATCTTTAATACTAGAGAACCTCCTTCATTTCATTAACGACTTCATTTAATCATAACGCACTCATCTAATATTTTGGATAATAAATGGAAAATCCTTCTTGAAGTATTCCTGCACCGTTAGTGTAATAAGACTATAGGATTTGCTGTAGGTTAATAGGTATTATTATAAAATTAGGAGTGACTCCAAATTCGCTCAAAGAATAGTACCCAGTATAGTCAATGAATCTAGTCTATAAATCCATACTTTTTAGCGAGGAAGCTATTATATTATTTTTTCGTTTTTTCAAATTCACTAAACTCTTATTATTCATTATACCAACGTAACAGCTTTGTTTTCTTTAACATATAGCAGAATTTCACGCCAAATGGTGTCTTCGGTAATTGTAGATGTTCTCGGTTCGGTTAAGTAACGCATAGTGAGTTTAATAAAGCCATCTTTTACGGTAACGTAGACAATTGGGTTTAGGTTTTGAGAGTGAAGCATATATTTTTTTGAAGCTTCATGTACCTTATTTTTTGCTTCATCAGTAATATGTTCCGCATGTTTCTTCACGATAGTTTCAAGTTGAGCTTTAGCTTCTTCCCACTCACTATCAATTGTAAGTCGAATCTCAAGTTCATTCCAAATGTATCCAAATCCTTTGTTGGCATTAGATACTGGATGTAAAAAGATATAATTGTTCGGAATGTGGACGATTTTCCCTGTACATTGCTCCCCATCTGTCTTAGCTGTGACTTCCATAATAACAAAATGAAAGATTTTTTGGTCGATCACATCTCCTGCATGGTCATTAACAATGACGCGATCCCCCACTTCAAAGGGCTTTTGAATGACAATAATTAGCAAAGCTGCGATGTTAGTGAATATTTCCCTAAGTGCAATGGCAATCCCTGCAGAAATGAACCCAACATAAATGGTTAGATCTAACCTTGATTCTGACCAGAGAATGATGAATATGACGAACAAGATTACAGAATGCAAGTAATATAACCTTTTACGAGTAGTATAATAGATACCATTGTCTTTAATCGTTTTGAATAATACTTTATTAGTGATTCTAATAAGTTTGATGTATACAAGCAAGATAATAAAAGATAAAAATATTTTATAAATGATCGGATTTCCATTGAAATATTGAATGATTTCTTGCATACTGACTTCCTTTCTGCTATTTGTTTTAAATTATATTTCTAATAATAATGTAAATCTTCTACATGTCAAAACAGTTACCTTTGCTCCGACTCGATCGGTTAAACCATCTTCCAAATAGTTTTAAATATGGAATTTAAAAGAACAACTGTACCTAGTAAAAAAACTCGGCAACGTGCCGCTTCCTTCCATTGCTCTCGAAAGATTCTTTTGATGAAGATTCTTTTTTTCAAAAGGCTCCTTAAACATTTGACCCGGAATAATAACGGCGAGATATTGATTGGCACTGAAAATATTATAACAATCCCTGAGGCCAGGGCAGACGATACTAGATTCCCCGTACTGTTCACAAACCGCATCATCCCCATTACAATTGAATGAAGCATTCCACTCTTATTCATTACGCCGCCAAAGCCAAGTGCAATCATAGCTAAGAAGATAATCGTGTACATATCGGACATGCCGCCCTGGGAAAGAATATGTCCATCATTTCTGATCCCGTCTCAATGCTAAATCTGCTATAAAGGGTCTCTAGCATTTCAGTCATGCTTGCTTTTCCCAATAATCCTATCCGTTACACTAAAGTACTGGGGACAGAAACCAGTACTTTAGTGTAGAATTCGCATTTTAATATTAACTATTAATTTGTTTCTATCTAACGTGCTAGTAATATTCCATAAACAAAAAAAGAACCAGAGAAATTAAGATTTCTCTGGTTCTTAGTCTTTATTTAAGACATATCCTAGAACTCTTTTAGTTTTGCTGGCTTTCTTTCGAATCCCATAAGTTATCTCGATTGAAAAACCATCGACTTCGTACTCTGTTTGTTCAGGTGCTTTGTGCCTTCCTGATCGAAGTAGA
Source organism: Halalkalibacter lacteus (assembly GCF_036663595.1). Lineage (NCBI taxonomy): Bacteria > Bacillati > Bacillota > Bacilli > Caryophanales > Bacillaceae > Halalkalibacter > Halalkalibacter lacteus. The sequence goes on along the minus strand of NZ_JAWRVL010000010.1, from coordinate 41,860 downwards.
CCATCTCGTTCCTTAGCATTTTCGGAACTATCGGTAGAAATAATTAGGATTCCTACTGTCACTTCCCGAGCAACTCGCGTGTTTTCTCTAAAATCTCTTCATCTTTTAAGCGAAATTTAAATTCTACCCGTCGAGAATCTTGATTGCTATAGTTTCCTTCTTTATCGGTGCGCCCTTCGGTAAAAGACTTTCCGTTTACCGTTAATTTAGCTTGTAAATGTTCTTGGATGCTTTTGTAAGGAAAATCTTCGCTAAGGATATACTCTGCAACACTAAAAGCTCTTTGCTGCGATAGTTCTAGATTGTACAAATAGCTACCATGTTGATCAGCATGACCTTCGATGATGATTTCTGAAATATACTCTTCATACCCATTTTCGAGTAACACATCTAAATAAGCGGGGACAAACTCATCCAAAAACACAAACGCCTCTGGCTTTAACACAGCTGCATCAAACTCAAATAAAATATCCGTATTAAAAATTAACGCACCCGTTTTCTCATCGATCTCAACGCTTAGAGCTGAATCACTAAATTCTTCATTTAGATCTTGGATGATATTGACTCTCACCCCCATAATTTGATCAATGGTTCGTTTCATCTCTTCTATTTGAAACGATTTGATCACCATCATGATAATAAAGATGAGGATAAAACAAAGCAAGATTGATGTTAATAAATCCGTGAATGACGGCCAAAAATGACTCTCCTCTTCTTCACGATGAAATAGTCTCTTATATTTATTAATCATCGGATCCAACCCTTACTCGATAGCTTTGCTTCATTGCATCTTGTGAGAAGGACTGAAGCTGACGATTTAACTGTTGAAATTCTTGACTCAATTCCTTGAGAGTTTGCTGCATGTAACGAGCACTTCTTTGTTGGTTATCTTCCGTTATTTCCCCTATTTGCTTAAATTCTTTCTTCATTGCGTCATTGATATCGACTACATAATCACCAATATTCCTACTTACCTTTTCCAATTTTTCGCCAAGGGTTCCTTCTAAATTAGCGACATATTTTGAGAGCGTATCTTTTAGTACAACTACGCTTGACTCTAGCTGATTTTCTCTATGAGTAAATGAATCTGACATTTGCGAAATCGTTCGATTGACTTCACCCAGTAATTGCTGGTTATTCGTTCCTAATTGTTCATAGTAACGGGATGCATCGTTCAAATACTTTTCATAAGCTCCGGTATTGACTGAATGAGTTTTCAAATGATTATGAAACTCATAATTAAATTGTTTCAATTCGTCAAATCGGTTCGACAAAAGAGTTTTGTATTCGCTTTGTGCTCGGTTAATCGTTTCTAATTCATCAGGCAGACGTTCGATAGAGTTGCCAAGTTTATAAAAATCATTTCTTAACTCACTTAAATACGTAGTAATTCCTGAAAGTTTTGAGCTGACATCGTCTCCAAATATACGTTCAAACTGATGAATGTTTTCCTTCATCGTTTTTACAAGCTGATCACTCTGAACATTCATTCTCTCAAATGCTGCATGAATCGATTCCTGTCTCCCCGCAATGGAGGAAAAATAGTCTTTCAAATCCACAACTGATTGTTGGAAATGATTCATCGTTTCCGTCTGAGAGTTTGTAAGTTCTGCTATCTTTTGATACGTTTCAGTAAACGCACTCGTCATCCGTTCATTTCTTTGATCCATTTTGTAAAAATAAGAAAACAATTGATCAAAATTCTTATTTAGTTTTGAAACGCCTTTATCAAATCCATTGGTTACTTCTTTCACACTTTCAAAAATGACCGTGAAATCCTTTAGATTTTCTGTTAGGCCCTCATTAAACTTCGCTAGATCTTTTGCAGATTGTTGCAAACCAACAGTATATTCTTGAAAGCCTTGAAAAGAGTCAACAATGCTTTGTAACGATTCTTGATTCGTTTCCCTGAGCTCGACAATGGAGGAATGAATCGTTTCTGATACATCAATAAGACGGGACAATCCATCTTGTTCATTTTCTTCTAAATACGACTCGGTTTTCAACATAATATCTGTTAACATATATTCCGTATTCGCTACACGAGTAACGACAGTCATCATTAGCGATAATCCCATACCGGCAATACTCGTATAAAACGCCACATCAATGCCAGCAAGTACCAATGCCACATTATCGACTAACTGATCCCCTGTTGCATCAATACTTCCGAGCGACATAGCAAGCCCAATGAATGTCCCGAGTACTCCAATTAATATAAAAACGGAAACAGTCATTTGAATCATTTTAATGAGACTTACTACCGGCACGTTAAATGCACGCCAGCTAGAAAACTTTTGCTGAACAAAAGTTTCTACTTTCACTGATTCTTCTTGACTCTTATGTTCAAACTCTCCTTTATACCGATTTAACGGGGCAATATCCAATGAATTTGTATCCCTAACATAATTCCGAATTCTTCGTAACTTGCTATACAAACTAAAATGAATGAAAATTGTTACGGCAAATGCTAAGAATAACACAATGAAGATAAATTCAATCACTGGATTAGATAATATAGCTTGAGCTTGCTGTTCACTTATAAATAATTTCAATATAGCTTCAACCATTCAAATTCCCCCTATTTGCTCTAACATTTAAATAGTTCAAATGAAACCGAATTTTCGTATGATCCTACATTCGTAATGGTCTCTTCCATCTTTGTTTATAGCTATTCGCAAGTTGGACAAATCATGCATAGAGCAGAGGGAGGATTCTATGCACATGTCATTTGTCCAAGAAACTATTGATCATAAATGATAAATGGATTATAGATGGGGTTTGAGAATCGAGCGTTGTATACAAACGAGCATTTGCTCACACACTCACTTGTGATACAATATTGTCTATTACATGGTGCATTATGGGAAATATAACAATGCACAATACATGATGAAAGAGGTTGAATAAACTTGGAACATAACTCTTCGAACTTTATTCGAAATATCATAAAAGAAGATTTAGAGTCCGGCAAGCGAGACCATATTATTACTCGGTTCCCACCAGAACCAAATGGATACCTACATATTGGACATGCGAAATCCATCGTCATTAACTTTGATTTAGCAGATGAATTTAATGGGAAAACGAACCTGCGCTTTGATGACACTAATCCGTTGAAGGAAGACTCAGAGTATGTTCATGCCATTAAAGAGGATGTAGAGTGGCTAGGCTATAACTGGGATGGTCTATTTTTCGCGTCCGATTATTTTCAAGAAATGTATGAAAGAGCTGTCCTTCTTATTAAGAAAGGGAAAGCATATGTGGATGACCTTTCACCAGATGAAATTCGTGCATACCGTGGTACATTAACGGAACCAGGAAAAGATAGCCCTTATCGCAATCGTTCGATTGAGGAAAACTTAGATTTATTCGAGCGTATGCGTAAAGGAGAGTTTGGTAACGGCGAAAAAGTATTACGTGCCAAAATCGACATGAAATCTCCTAACATTAATTTACGTGATCCGGTTATTTACCGTATTTCTCACGCAACACATCATAATACGGGAGATCAATGGTGTATTTATCCAATGTACGCCTTTGCTCATCCGTTAGAGGATGCGATCGAGGATGTTACACATTCGATTTGTACAACAGAGTTTGAAGACCAACGTCCACTTTACAACTGGATTATAGAAGAATGTGAAATGACGAGTACGCCACAACAAATCGAGTTTGGCCGTTTAAACATTACGAATGCAGTCATGAGTAAACGTAAGTTAAAACAACTAGTTGATGAAGAGATTGTCGATGGTTGGGATGACCCACGTATGCCAACAATTTCAGGTTTACGAAGAAGAGGTTATACACCAGAGGCCATTCTTGCATTTGTACGGGAAACAGGAGTATCTAAAGGGTCAGGCGTTGTCGATTCGCAAATGTTGGACTACTTTGTACGAGAAGATTTAAAAATGAAAGCTCCTCGTACTATGGGAATCCTTCGTCCGTTAAAAGTAGTGATTACCAACTATCCAGAAGGACAAGTCGAAATGCTTGACGCAGAAATCAACCCTGAAAACCCTGAAATGGGTACAAGACAAATTCCATTTTCAAGAGAAATTTACATTGAACAAGAGGATTTCATGGAAAACCCTCCGAAGAAATACTTCCGTCTATTCCCTGGTAACGAAGTTCGTCTAAAACATGCTTACTTCATTAAGTGTGAGGACGTAATAAAAGACGAAGACGGAAACGTGGTTGAAATCCATTGTACGTACGATCCAGAAACAAAAAGTGGAACAGGCTTTACTGGTCGTAAAGTAAAAGGAACATTGCACTTTGTGGAGGCAACACAAGCGGTGCCAGCTGAGTTCCGTTTATATGAGCCGCTCATTTTAAATGAAGAAACAGAAGAAGTGATAGATGAATCAACGGAAAATGAAACGGAAGTAGAAAAAACGTTCCTGGATCATGTAAACCCTAACTCCCTTCAAGTATTAAAAGGCTTTGTAGAGCCAAACATGAAAAAGGTTACCCCGCAAGAGAAGTTTCAATTCTTTAGACACGGTTACTTCAATGTCGATCAAAAGCATACGACAAAAGACAACCTTGTGTTTAATTTAATTGTTCCATTGAAAAGTTCGTTTAAGCTTTAATATACGATTCAAGAAGACCTGTTTATCGACAGGTCTTTACTGGTTTGTATATAAGAAAAGACATTATTCAAGCATCGGCTGCTTGAAAAATGTCTTTTATCAGAAAGTAAATTCCCGGTAGAAATTACTCTACCGGGGTTAATATTACCTATTATTTACTCGTACACGTTCAGGATACGTATGAGTATTTAATGAATTGTTAGTATAGAAATGACCATATAATTTATCTTCACGTTCTTCATCAGCTTCCACTAGGACAACAATATGACCTTTGTTTAGATGGTCTTCATACTCTTTTGCGTGTCCTTCTGGAATTCCTGCACCTGTCAGAGCTCCAACGAGTCCACCACCTCCTGCACCAATAGCTGCACCGGTCAATGCAGTTGCTAGCGGTCCAGCCGCTGCAAGAACACCAACTCCAGGAACAGCTAATAACCCGACCGAAGCAATGATTCCTGCAATACCACCAAGAACGCCGCCCGATCCAGCACCGATACCGAAACCTTTTCCAGCATTTTTAGCTCGTCCACTATTTTTTTCTGTAACTTCACTTCTTGTTTCATTCTGAATACTTTCTACATCATCACTATCTTTTGCGAAAACCGAGATGTCTTCCTTTGTATAGCCGATAGTATGAAGACCTTCAATTGCACGAATTGCTTCTTCCTGGTTTCTGAATACTCCACCGATAATTGTTTTATTCATAATTTTTTGCCTCCTTAACATTTTGTTCACTAAACGATTTCCCAGTAAATCATGAAGGTAAACATAATATTTTTTAGTACGACACATGAATTAATTATTTTAAAAAAATCTAGATTAAGGTTTTTGATGATGGGTATAAAGAGAAGTGTCTTGTTTAGGAGACAAATTAATAGAGCGAGGAGAGGATTAACTTTGAATATTTTACTAACATCAGGTGCTAGACGTATAGACTTCGTAGGTTTTTTTCACGATGCTTTAAAAAACGCTGGTATAAATGGAAAAGTGATTGTTGCCGATCCAGAGCATAACGCACCATCGCTTCAAGCAGGAGATGAAAACTATGTGATTCCACATCAAACAGACTCGCGGTACATGGAAGCAATAGTTGAAATTTGTAAGAAACATAAAGTGAAATGTCTTGTTCCGTTAAATGATTGGGAAGTGCCCGAACTATCTGCTCACAAAGAGGAACTTGAAAAAATAGGAGTATCCGTTTTTACACCGGAGCCAAACATTGTCGATAAGGTTCGGGACAAAGGAAAATACCGAGAACTACTGAACTCGTTCGAGGTAAAAGCTCCGCTCTCTTACCTCAACATAGATGATGCTGTGAATGCATTAGAAAATAATGAAGTATCATTTCCGTTAATCGTAAAGCCTCGTAACGGATCTGCGTCGATAGGTGTTGAAATTGCCTACAATGTCGAAGATTTAAAATTCGCTTACGAGCTTGCCGTGCGTGAAATCAAGGAATCTCCTTTAGATGATGCCACTTACAAAGAACCAGAGGACAATGTCATTATCCAAGATGTAATTGAAGGAGAAAAATTTAGTGTTGATATGTTCAACGATTTAGATGGTCGTTTTCTCACTGCCCTTATTCGGAAGCAATTGGATATGAGAGGCGGAGATGTCGATAGGTGTATTACAGAGAACCACCCTGAATTGCTAGAAATTGCACGGAGAATGGGAGAAAACCTAGGTCATGCGGGTTACATGAACACAGATGTGTATTACGATGGAACCGATTATTATGTCATTGATATAAATCCTCGCTTTGGTGGAGGCTATGCATTTTCCCACAGAGCAGGGGCGGATATTCCTGCTGCGATCATTGCGCTAACGGACGGCAATGAGGTAAAGGAAGATTGGTTGACTCAAGATTCAGATCTTGAATTAGCCCGCCATGACATTGTTGTTCGGATAGATAAACAAAAAGAAAAGTATGCCCTTTAATTGAAAAACTAAGTAAAACGACTATCATCTGACTGGTTTTCTAAGCGATCTCTTTGTATAAGTTAGTGGATAAATTGAGGGTAAAAAAGCTTGACGATAAAATTACTGTTATACATGTAGGAGGGATAAAATGGGGGATCCAATTCCCTTATTAGAAGAACTAATTAAAATAGACAGCTCTACGAAAGCAGGAGCGAACGAGGCTGTTGCATATTGTGAAAAGTGGTTAAAAGACCAAGGACTCCAAGTGGAAAAAATTAAAAATAATGGATTTCACATGTTAGTGTGTGAAATTGGCCAAGGTGATAACACAATCGTCTTGAATGGTCATGTCGATGTTATCGAAGCTGAGGATACACAGTTTCAACCTTATGTAGTTGATGGAAAAATGTATGGTCGCGGTTCGGTGGATATGAAAGCAGGAGTAGCGGCTATGATGGAGACGATAGCACAGTTAAAAGACAGCAACATAGCAACGCGAGTAATGCTTCAGATCGTGCCTGATGAGGAAACAGGCGGGGTCTTTGGTACAAAATATTTGACGGAAAAAGGGTACGTCGGTGATTTTATTATTTGTGGTGAACCGACACACTTTGGTATTGCCATCCAATCTAAAGGAGTCCTACAGCTAGACTTTGAAATCGATGGCAAACCTGCTCATGGAAGTCGGCCCTGGGAAGGCCATAATGCAATCAAGAAAGCTTATAATCTCTATGAAGACATTATTCTGCTTCCTTTTGCACAAGAGACCGCCCCGCCGATGTATGACAAACCATCTATAAATCTCGCTAAGCTAAAAGGCGGAACCGTATACAATAAGGTGCCCGAGAAATGTGAGATGTCTCTTGATATCAGATATTTACCAGACCAATCACCTGATGAGATCTTCAAACAGATTCAAGGCATTACGGAAGATAAAGTAAACATTCATATTTGCAACGGTCCAGTTAAGACGAAAGAAGATAACCCATATGTGGAAGTACTGGTGGAGTCTATAAAAAGTCAAACTCAACTCGAACAAGTAAATATTTATGGCCAGCACGGATCAAACGATGGTCAGTTTTTTACAAAGTATGGAGGTTCTGCCGTTGAATTTGGACCAGTTGGCTTTGACTGGCATGGTGAGAATGAAATGGTTTATGTAGACTCTGTGAGAGAATACCAAGAAGTGCTTAAAGAATTTGTAAACTCTTTTGATAGCAAACAAATAAGATATCAGTCAAAATAGAAGAGCCATAAAGAAGAAGCCCATCAACGTTTAATGATGGGCTTTATTAGTTGCGAGAGAAAGATTGTAATAACAACTTTTAAGAATAAGAAAAACTCCACTAACAGCATCAATGTTTATATTTGGAACTTGTAATGTATTGGCGATGGAAGAAGAATACAAAAAGGGAAACGCTTATGGTACATTTAATTTCGGACAAAAGTTAACAATGCATGAAGATATGACTGTTCAATAAGTAAAAGAGATGTATGAAGAACATTATGGAACAGTAGGAGCGGCACCAAGTAAACAATTTACAAAGCACTACTATATGATGGATAAATAAGAATCAAAAGAGGGTGTTTTAAGACGTTTTAAGACACCCTCTTCTGATTTAATTCACTTTACTTCAAGAGAGTCACCAAGGTAACGACTACCATAAATCTATTGATATCCCTTTATTGGAGTAAGCAACCTTTTTGTGATTTAAAGATAATTCCCCTCCTATTGTCAACTTAAACGATTTTCATGTTGACATAATTCAATCGCTCCTTTTATACTACGAGGAAAGATTGTCTTCGAAATTTATAAAAATGAGGGATTTAATATGAAACTACGTAACATGATTTATGCTTCACTGTTTGCTGCTGTCGTCGGTGCGCTAGGGATTTTGCCACCGCTTACTCTTCCTATCTCCCCTGTTCCTATTACGGCTCAAACCTTAGGGGTAATGCTTGCCGGTGCAATTTTAGGGGCACGAAGAGGCGGACTTAGTCTCGGGATCTTTGTCGCTCTCGTTGCAGTTGGAATTCCGCTTCTAGCCGGCGGACGAGGTGGCTTTGGCGTATTACTTGGCCCAAGTGGAGGGTATATTCTAAGTTGGCCAATTGCTGCATTTGTAATCGGATATTTAGTTGAAAAATATTGGCATAAGATGAACATTGCCCGTTTTATTCTATTTAATATCATTGGAGGAGTTCTCCTTGTGTATGCATGTGGAATCAGCTATCTTTCCTTCGTTACAGAAATTCCTTGGACAACAGCTGCACTTCAAGCACTCATCTATGTTCCAGGTGATGTGGGGAAAGCTGTAATAGCCGGGATTACTGCGATGCAAATTAAGAAAGCTTATCCGCTCATTAAGAAACCAACCAAGTTACAAAAAGCAGCTTAACAAAAAGAATAAAAGGGCTATCCTTTTATTCTTTTTGATTTACTAGAATGAAAAGAAATGGAGTCAAGAACATGATCATAGGCGAAACGATCAAACAAACAGCCACTAGATACCCCGACAAAATTGCGATTTCCTGTGATGGAGAACAAATAACTTACAAAGAATTACATACAACTATCCATTTCATGAAACAACAAATTGTCACGGTTCTTCGTTCCCCAATGAAAAAAAAGGTTGCCTTTTTACTAGAAAACGATCACCAATTTTTATCGCTCTTTTTAGCTATCAGTCAACTAGGTGCTATTGCCATTCCTTTAGATCCAAAATGGAGTAAGGACGACCTCCACTATATCCTTACCGATTGCTCGCCTGATCTTTTCATTGGTGAGCCTATCATTCCTGAAGTTGTTAGCCTCTCTCTTCATGATCTTACAGAGCAAAAAGCGATACATTTGCCTGTCCAAGATATTTCAGACGATCACCTTTTTTATATTGGCTATACATCAGGTACAACGGGAAAACCAAAAGGTTACTTACGCACCCATTCTTCATGGATTCACAGCTTCTCAGTAAGTGATATCGTTTTTAATATAGAAAATAAAGATGTCATCTTTGCACCTGGTCCACTCGTGCACTCACATTTTTTATATGCAGCTCTTCACGCGCTTCATATTGGAGCTACTGTCTTCATTACAAAGAAATTTCGTGCAGATGCTGTACACCAAACATTAACAACTTATCCAATTACGATTTTATACCTTGTTCCTACGATGTTTTCAGCACTGAATGACGTCTATTCGAAAACTGGATCACCCATTACAAACTTAAAAAAAGTCATCTCTGCTGGCGCGAAATGGCAAACTGGTTTAAAACAGAAAGCCAAAGTACTCATTCCTCATGCAGAAGTATTTGAATTTTACGGAGCATCCGAATTAAGTTTGGTCAGCGTTTTAGATGAAAAAGGTTACCTCGAAAACTCTGAGTCGGTCGGACGGGCAGTCCCGGGAGTTGAAGTGTCCATTCGAAGACTAGATGGCACGAAAGCAAGTATTGGAGAAATAGGAAAACTATTTGTTAAAAGCAAACTCGTATTCAGCGGCTATCACAATGAGCAGAAAGCAACAAACGAAGTGTTTTATGGAAGCTTTGCAACAGTCGGCGATCTAGCTTTTCTAGATGATCAAGGCTACATCACTCTTGTCGGCCGGGAGAAAAATATGATTATTAGTGGCGGATTAAATATCTATCCAGAGGAAGTTGAAAAGGTATTATCCACCCTATCTCAAATTGATGAAGTAACCGTCATTGGGCTAGAGGATACATACTGGGGTGAAAAACTTGTTGCCGTTATTAAATGGCAAGAAGGAAACCGTCTGACTAACCAGCAACTAAAACAATTTTGCAAGCAAAAACTAGCTTCCTACAAATGTCCACAACAATTCATTGAGCTTGAAAGCTTTCCCTACACAACAAGCCATAAAATAGCTAGAAAAGAAGTCATAAAGCTAGTAGAAAGAAAAATTGAGCAAGCAAGGATGTGAATAAACTATGAAAGAAGCCGTTATCATAACAGCCAAACGAACGGCAGTAGGTAAGTCAGGTGGAATGTTTAAAAGCGTCCCCCCTGAATACTTAGCTGCTCCTATTATTCAACAGATTGTGGAAGAATATCAGCTAGATCCAGAATCGATTGATGAAGTCATCCTCGGAAATGCCGTCGGCCCTGGAGGAAATATCGCACGGCTTTGTGCTCTCTCAGCGGGTTTACCTCTATCTGTTCCGGGAGTTACGGTTGACCGTCAGTGTGCCTCAGGTCTAGAGGCTATAAACGTAGCAGCCAGGCTTGTTCAGGCTGGAGCTGGTGACATTTATTTAGCCGGAGGGGTTGAAAGCACAAGCTTGGCCCCGTGGAAGTTTGCGAAACCTTCTTCAATTCATGACCCACAAGGACCGCAATTATTTATGAGGGCTCGTTTTTCCCCAGATGAGATCGGTGACCCTGATATGGGGGTAGCAGCAGAAAATGTAGCTGAAGCCTACAATATCTCGCGAGAAGCTCAGGATGAGTTTGCTTATCAAAGTCAATTAAAGGCTATTACCGCCATCGAATCTGGTTCTTTTAACGAAGAAATTGTCCCAGTCAAAGGTCAAATCACCGATCAATGTCCACGCAAAAATTTAACGATCGAGAGACTGAGCGCCCTTCCTCCTGTTTTTAAGGAAGATGGAACGGTGACAGCCGGTAATGCTTGTCCACTTAATGACGGGGCATCTATTGTTTTAATTATGTCATTGGATAAATGTAAGGAATTAGGCTTACAACCTATTTTGCGTTTTGTTGATGCAGTAAGTTCTGGAGTTGACCCGAATTTTCTAGGCATTGGGCCTGTTCCTGCTGTAAGGAAATTATTAAAACGCCAACAACTATCCGTTCACAACATTGATATTGTTGAATTTAATGAAGCGTTTTCCGCGCAAGTCATAGCGAGTTTAAATGAGCTCGAAATTCCACTAGCGAAAGTAAATCGAAACGGTGGAGCGTTAGCAATCGGTCATCCATACGGCGCCTCAGGAGCTATTTTAATAACGAGGCTATACACGGAAATGAAACGTCATCATCTCAAACGCGGCCTCGCTACACTAGGAATTGGTGGCGGATTAGGCTTAGCAACTCTAGTAGAATTAATAGAATAGAGGAATTGGACATGATTGATGAAACATGGACAGGGGCAACCTCAGAAGTTGTAAAAATTACAATCACAAGAGAAATGATTGCATCCTACACAAAAGCGATCGATGACGACACTTCCATTTATGTCGACATCGCTTCAGCCAAGAAAGCTGGGTACCAAGACATCCCTGCTCCACCAACTATGCCGATCATCTTTTGGTCGTTTATCAACGTTCCTTGGTTAGAAGATGTCGGACCTGTCGTACACGGGAAGCAATCCTTTTCATACGAGCATACCTTGATAGCCAATCGCACGTATGATTGTGTCATTCATTTAAAAGACGTAAAGAAAAAACAAATAAACCGTGAGATCATGCAACGATCTAATCATGAGTTACTTCTTTCATATAACGATTGTATTCATGCAACAGCACGTACTACATTACTAATAGTTAAAAAGTAAGGTGAAAAGATGGATCGACTTGTATTACCAACTATTTATATTTCAAAGATTAAAGAGGAGCATATTGCAACATATGGTGAAGTTTCAAATGATTTCAATCCTCTCCACTTTGATAAAAAAGCAGCTAAACAAGCAGGTTTCTCTGATCGAATCGTTCATGGCATGATGACAATGGGCATCAGTACAAAGCTTATTTCCCCTTGGTTATCAAGTGATTGTTTCATAAAAGAATATGAAAGTTCATTCCGTTATCCACTTTTAATTGGGGATTCTCTTCATATTTATGGGGAAATTGCTGAACGTACATGTTTTGATGCTCGTATTACTTTTAAAGGAATCAATCAACACAGTCAAATCATTATTACTGGTAAGATTTTAGTTGAAGGGCGTTTACAAGATAGCCCTTCTTTATTGAAACCTCCCTCTAGCACTTAATATTCTTTAGTAATTTTATTGCATTGTTCAAGTCTAAGTGAAAAAAGGACAACAAATACGTACGGTAGTTATTATCCATAATTTTATATTTATGCTTATTTCTTTACTTGTAAATTTTATGGTCGTCTTGGGATGGCTCCTTTTAATTGGGATTAGGACAGAACTCCAAACCTAATGATAAGGAGTCTTTTTGTACCCTGGAACCTTTACACACACCAAATAACATTGCCTTCACTTTCTCTTTGAAAGCAGGTGCCAGGCACCTGTGTCGATTCTCTGTACACAAAAATCCCCTGTAGAACAGTCTTTTTCAAGTGTCTATCTACAGGGGACATTTTAGGTTTCTCATAACAGGGGGGCAACATGAAGAGCCATTGCTACTTCATCCGACTTCCTTTTTTCAACTCATTAGATAGAAAGCTGTCTTGCTAATTCAAACATATTCCTATTTATTTGATGAGGTTTCCCTAGAACCTCATCAAAAGAATGATGCACTAATTTGTTTTGCTCAATTCCTACAGCCAAACCTGCTTGATTTCCACTCAGTAATTCAACAGCATATGCCCCTAATCTACTAGCTAGTACACGGTCAAATCCAGTTGGTTTTCCACCTCTTTGAAGATGACCTAACGTTGTCACGCGTGGCTCAAGATTCATTTTGGTTTGTATTTGTTCTACTACCTCTTCAGCGCTAGCGACCCCTTCTGCTACGATAATGATACTGTGTTTTTTTCCGCGTTCTGTTCCTTTTTGTATCCTTTCAACAATTCCATCAATATCAATTGGAACCTCTGGAATTATTATGGATTCAGCTCCCCCTGCTAACCCACTCCATAAGGCTAAGTCACCTGCGTCACGACCCATCACCTCTATCACTGAAGTTTTCTCATGTGACATGGCTGTATCTCTAATTTTATCAATTGCATCTACGATTGTATTAAGAGCCGTATCAAAACCTATCGTATAATCCGTTCCAGGAATATCGTTATCGATCGTCCCTGGGATGCCAATCGTTGCAATACCATGTTCAGTTAACTTTTGCGCACCACGATAAGACCCATCACCACCAATAACAACGACTCCCTCAATTCCGTGAGTCTTTAATTGATCAATTGCTTTTAATTGACCTACCTCTGTTTTAAATTCTTCACTTCTAGAGCTATGTAACATCGTTCCTCCCCGGTGAATAATATCACCTACAGAACCTAAGTCAAACTTCTTAATTTCTCCATTAATCAGTCCCGTATATCCACGGTAAATCCCAAACACTTCCAAACCAAGATAAAGACCTTTTCTTACAACCGCTCGAACAGCTGCATTCATTCCTGGAGAATCTCCTCCACTAGTTAGAACAGCAATCTTTTTCAACATACTCAATCCTTTAACCATGTAATTTTACTGAACTCTATTATTCAGTAGTTATTATAATATAAACCATTTATTTAACTATTAAAACAAAATAGGGGCAATCAATACCAGCAACACCTTGCCCTATACTTGTTACTTTAATTTTCAAGATTCAACCTATACTACATTATTCGAATGAGTATTCTTCCTCTCTTAATACCACCCTGACTTTTATGATTCTTCTATCTTCTGCCTCAGTAACAATTAATTTAATTCCATCATAGATGAACTCTTCATCTACAACCGGTACATAATGAAACTCCTCTGTTAACCAGCCGCCAAGAGTATGGTTTCTACTGTCCGGTAATTCCACTTGCACCATCCTTGCAAAATCATCTAAAGGGAAATCCCCATAGAATTCAAATTCATTTGGACCAAGCCTATTGGTCTCATTGACTTCTTCATCATGTTCATCCCAAATTTCACCAACCAATTCTTCTAATATATCTTCTAAAGTAACGATTCCAGACGTACCACCAAATTCGTCAATAACAACTGCCATATGTACTCGATCTTTTTGTAACATTGGCAAAAGGGTAGAAATGCCTAATGTTTCAACAACAAACAGAGGTTTTCGAATTAACTTTCTTAGATCCGCCTCTTTCTTTGTAACAAGCTGGGAAAGAAAATCTCTTTCTGATAAGACCCCAATGATATTATCAATCGATTTTTCATAAACGGGCAATCTAGAAAATCTTTCTCTTACTAATATTGTGGTTATCTCTTCAATAGACATATCAATATCAATCGCTATGAGATCTGTACGAGGTGTTAAAACCTCCACTACTGTAGTATCATTAAATTCCAAAGTGTTGTGTAAAAGTTCTTTTTCATTCAGTTCAATTACACCCTCTGCTTGACTTATCGTGAACATTTCTTTTAATTCTTCTTCTGTTACAGAAGGACTTACTTCTGATCTAGAGACGAACTTTGTCATAACTTGTTTTAATTTAACTAGTAGCCACGTTAACGGCGTAAAAAGTTTCATAAGTAAAAGTAATATAGCTGAAATTTTTAATGCCAATGTCTCAGCGTTCTCTTTCGCTAATGACTTCGGAAGAACTTCTCCAAAAATAAGAATGAGAATAGTCATGACAATCGTACTAATCAGAAGCCCCGTATTCCCACCAAATAATACCGTTGCAACCTGTGCTGATATCGTAGCAGCTGCAATGTTTACTAAATTATTCCCAATTAATATAGTGGAAAGCGCGTGATCAAAGTTTTGCGAGATAAAATAGGCTTTTACACCTCCTGGTCTATTCTCATCTGCATAGCTTTTTAACCTTAATTTATTGGCACTTGAGTAGGCTGTTTCTGCCGAAGAGAAAAACGCTGATAATATAAGTAATATGAAAAGGATGAGTACTAAATTTAAAGGTATTTGAGACAAGATGAATCTCTCCTATTTAAAAAAGTGATACCTTTAATTTGTCCTAAAAAGAATATTCAATGATAAAAAGTTCGCTTTCATAAGAAGAAAGCAAAAACCATTTATCTTATGCCATAGTTTTTGCGAATTTCTATCCCATATTTCTGTTCGTTTTCATCGATCAATTTTTCTTTGAAACCGTCAAATCAAGACATTGAAAATCAGAAACTAAAACCATTCCCTTGAAACCGCTGTGAAAGCTTTTAAGTTAACCGTCTTTTAATACAAAAAACGCCGTATCAAAACGACGTTTAAACAGTATAGTTACGGGACGTAATCGTTATCGCTATTTCGAAAAGTTCCTGGCACTTAAAACGCACCTGAACCGCCTCCGCCGCCACCTGCTCCGGATCCACCTCCGCCAACGGCACCTCCTGAACTACTGCTAGTAGCGCCCGTCATCTTCTCTGCACTATTAAAGTTCGACGTGGCAGCTGCTGCAATGATGATCCATGTCGGGTCAAAGCCATATGCTGTGCTTGACTGATGCCCACTCATCGGAGTTTTAAACGCATCAGCTAACGATTTATTTTTCTCTTTAAGGCTTTCTTCATTTATTCCTAAGCCGTAAATAAAAGCGCGCATTTTGTCATCTTCAGGTAATGTCTGCCAAGTTGATTGCAGCATATTAGGAAATTGTTGTTTAAACCTGCGCCACTCAAGGGTGATTTTCACACCTTCCCATGTTTTCGGGTAGTAAAAAATGGCGAAGATAAACAGTCCCAAAAATAGTCCAGCTGATGATAAAGACAAGCCGATTAAATCATTTATCGCAAATAAAATGATAAACGGCACTAAGATAAAACTTGCTAAGCCAATGGTTAAGCGATATTTGACTTTGTTTTCATACAATCTTGCTTCTTTTAATTCGGCTTTCACGGCATTCTGCCATTTTAATTTTTGAAGTTGGTATTTTTGGTGGTTCTTCTTATTTTTGAGATAGCTGGATAAATCGTCAAAGCTAAATTCAGCTTTTCTCCCAATTTCATCGAATATCCATTCAACTAAGACATGTTCGTGATCAAGTAAGCCGCTTCGGTTCACTAATTGAAATCGTTCATTTTCAAGCTTAGTAACATGACCTTTTCGCACTAAGTCTAATAGTGCGGCTGCAATTGCTTCTGGTAAGAGCTGGTGATAATTCGTGTAAAAAATGGTTGTTGGTAATGAGAGCGTTTGTTTAGGTATGGCACCATCATTGGTTAATTCTCGCGTTAGTGCAGCTCTTTTTCCTTTGGCAAAAAGCCATGCCCGCACAAGTTGAAAAAGCAAGAGGAAACCAAAGAGCGGAACTAAAATGACGCCGATCGATGCGAGTAACTCCTTTCTCCTTGCACTCGCAATCTCTTCATCAAGTAACTGTTGTTTTGCCACTTCTATTTCAGCTCGCATCGGTTGATTGGAAGAAACGGCAGCAGCCCCAAAAAGCTTGGCGTCATAAGCGACACGAATGTCACCGTTTCGTTTATTTGGAACTTTTCCTAACTGATATTGGACATGTCCTTCTTGTAAAATGTCCTCTTTTTGAAACGCCTCATCATAACCAAAGGCGATTACATCGGTTGCAGGTTCTGGTGGAAAAACGTTAATCGTCATATTTTCATACGTCGATTCGTTGCTTCGGTCAAAGAATGGCCAGTAAAACTCTGCGACATCCGCATAAACGTCGACGCCATTTTTTATTTCATAAACTAAATCAATCGTAACCGTTTCATCTTCTCCTGATCGATGAATACGATGTTCCGTCTCGTTTGACTCCATTCTTAAAGGCTGATTTTCTTCAAATGCTTCAAATTGAACAATCTCGGTTCCTTCTTTCGGGATTAACTCACGTATAATGCCCCCGAATTCACCACTAAACTTATAAATATGTCGTTCTTGAACAGAAACATCCCCATCAGCTTGTAGAAATGCAGTAATTTCGACATCTGTAATTTGGTAATCAACAGCAAATACTTGTGTTGGAATAAAAAAGAATACAGCTATGAACATGACACTAATGATTTTTTTATACATTGATTAACTCCCTCCTTCCACTTTTATATACGTAAGAACAATCAAAGGGTTTCAAGTACATGCCCCCCTGTGTAACTTCTCCGCCACTTTTTACTGTATCTGTTCTTTTTAGCTGTGGCAAAAGTTCACACTCGGCATGACGAATAACTGCCCCATTTTCTGAAGATAACTTTCCATCCAATACGTTCAACAATGTCGTCTTTCCACTGCCAGTAGGGCCAACTAACCTGATCCGGTCACTTTTTTGAATTTGTAATTGTTCAACATCTTAGTTCTATTCTTTAAAGAGGTATCTCAAATATATTTTTATGTCATATTTCCTAACAGAATCACTTACAGCCTCGAAAATGATTGGTATCATAAAGTTACCCGAAAAACAATGGAATGAAAGTAAGTGACTTTTCATGATAAATATAACTGTTAAAAACCTAGGAATGTTTACATGATTGGCTCTTTCATTATCCATCTTTTAATAAAAAAAGCCAAAGGCACTTTATTAGCTGCCATTGGCTTTTTTTATTTACTTTTTTGGGAAATTATATTTTAGAAATTTCTTCTTTTGTTTACTTGTTCTTGTTATTGAATCATTGCGATCCTTATAAGTACGTATTCGAAATCTTGGCATCAAATGAATCTTTCAAAGGAATCAAGACACTCCTCCTCTTACACTTTTGAATAAATTGTGTTGTGTCTTTTTTTCCAATTACAGGTTTGCAATACATCATTTACAATCGTTTCAGTCGCATGAGGAACATAGATTTTTTCTAATGAAGCTTTCATCTGTTGTATCGCGCATCATCATGAACAAGTTGGCGCGTTTCTTTAACAAGCTGTTCCCATTTTTCAGACGATATTGCTGCCCCATGATTTTGAAAAAAAAGAGCATTTTCTTTTTCTTGTTCTGGAGTTGCTCGTGGCAAAGCAATTGGTACATTTGCTGTCAGTACTTCTGATAAAATTATTCCACCCAGTTTTGTGACAACACATGTTGCTAAGGTATTAATAATTACATCAGGTCTGAAGTTTCGAAGGATCAATTAAGCAGAAATTCGCTTCTTTCTTTTTAATACGTCACCAAAGCTTTCGATTAGTTGTGCAAAGATTTCATTCCAAGACAATGTTTGGGCAAACTCACGGGCTTCTATTGAAAACTTTGAACGTAGTGAAGGATTTTCTAATAATAATGATGTTTGTTGCACAAACTCCTCAATGTTCTTTGGTTCACACAAAAATCCAGTTACTCCGTTGTTGACTAAATGTTGGACACCACCGGCATTTGCTCCAATAATCGGTAAGCCTGATGAGAGTGCTTCTAAGACGACGTTGCCAAACGTTTCTGTTGGCGATGGAAATAAAAACAGATCACTAGATGCATAGATTTGCGCTAACTGCTCGCCTTCCATGAATCCAGTCCAGGTAATGTTTGAATGCTGCTTATCTGATAAGAGGCGAAACAGTGGACCATCGCCAACGATCACTAAGTGTGTCTCTTTCTTAATGTGCTCCGGTAATGAATGAAATGTTTCTAAGACAATATGAATGTCTTTTTCTGGAGCAATTCGTCCAACATATAGTAGGATGTTTTTTTCATGGATCTGAAACTTCTCTTTGAAAAACACGCTTGAGCGCTTTGTTGGTGAGTAGATTTGATGGTTCACCCCTCGCCCCCACAGCTCAATCTCATCGTGAATATTTTTGGATAGTAATTTTTCTTTTGTGCTTTGCGAAGGAACATAAACTTTTACAAAAGAACGGTGGAACCAATTCATATACTTCCAGATCCATTTCTCAAAAAAAGATAAATGATAATATTCGAGGTAATCATCAAAATGAGTATGGTAAGAGGCTATCATCGGGATATGGTGTTTTTTCCCATAGTGAATTCCATATAAACCGAGATTAAACGGAGTGGCAATGTGGATTAACGTAGGCTTGAATTCGTCCAAACTTTGTTTAATATGAAGAGGATTCGGAAGAGCTAAACGACATTCGGGATACAACAAAAAGGGAATACTTGTTAACCGTTGAACTTGAGGCACGGCTGGTACTGGTGTACTGCTTTCAGGAACGAATAAACGATATTCAATCCCTTGTTTTTCAAGGTAATCTGTGTAACGTTTTAAGGTTCTGGCAACTCCATTGATCTCAGGTACATAAGTATCAGAAAAAATGGCAATCCGCATTCACATACACTCCCTACCTTGATTTTTTCTCTTTACACCCACTCTCTATAATGTAACAAAGAAATATGAAAACCATATTGAGTTAACGTTAAGTTTCCTGAGGAAAACTCAACAAAACACTAACGTTCGTTTAATAATTAAAGGTTATGATTAAAAGCACAAGTACGCTAAAAAAATTAAAGTAACGAAAAAGAACATGATTGGTGGGGGAAATAATGAATCGACTTCTAACTTGGGTTAGCCTGAATGATGTCCAACTGCTTCAATTTGTTCATCAACAATTACGGTGTCGTCTGCTAGATTTCACACTTCCGAAGATCACTCATCTTGGCGGTGCAACGTTTACATTAAGTTCATTGTTTTTGATCATTATTCTTTCATCTAGTCCGATTAAGCTTTTAGCCTTCCAAGCATTACTTTCTTTAACCTTAAGTCACGTGGTTGTTCATATCATTAAAAAAATCTACAGTCGTGAGCGTCCTTATAAAAAGCTTGCAAATATTGTTTTATCTTCACATCCCTTAAGAGATTATTCTTTTCCGTCTGGTCATACAACCGCTGCCTTTTCAACCATTGTTGTCTTTGCCTTACATTCATTTGTTCTAGCAGCTTTTTTACTACCTCTTGCTAGCTTAATTGGGTTTTCAAGAATGTATTTAGGTTTACATTATCCAACCGATTGCATGATTGGCGCGATGCTTGGATCAATAAGTGCCTTTACGATTGTATATTTCGTCCCATTTTTTTAAGGGTACTACTTAATTTTTCAAATAGAGGTGGAAATCATACATTTCCACCTCTAATGCTTCTTCAATTTCCATAATAAAGTAATTAAGAGTGCATTTGCTACTATATAAAAATAAGAGTAAAAGAAGCTTCTTAGATGCGGGAATACTATTTGACGCTTACCTATATAGAAATAATGTGCTTGAATCAATCTGGTCCCAAATAAAAAAACGCTGAACCTTTAAAGATTAGCGTCTGATTGTTTAAACTTCCGTAACTTGTGATATGGTTTCACCGCACCAAGTTAACCAACTGTTTTCAAGTTGAGATTGATCTAACTTTGCTGTTCTTATGATTCAATTATTATTCCTGTCAAGAATTAATTGTTTAATTTCTTGAATATCTCTCTTTAGTTCTTGATTCTCTTTGTAAAATTGATCCATCTGTTCCTTTAGATTCGCTTCGTCCTCCTGGCCCAAATAGCTTAATATGACTGCAACTACAAGGTTTAAAATAACTAATGCCCCAATTATGATAAATGAAACAAAATAGGCCCAAGCCCATGGCACCTCATGAATAATCGGTCTTGCTACCTGACTGGCCCACGATTCAAACGTTACGACTTGTAACAAGGTGAAAAGTGCTGTATGAAAACTTCCAAAAAACTCATATGGAAGAACATCACGAAAAAAGGTTGTTCCAATAATTGCATAAACGGAAAAGATCAAGATCGACAAACCTAAAATCCCTATTAAAGCTGGTATGGATTTCATTAATGAGTCGATTATTTTTCGTAACGCAGGAATTGCTGGAATCATTCTTATCAAACGCAATACCCTTATTAGCCTCAGAACGCTTACGAAAGGAGTTGCGTAAAACAATAAGCTTCCTATGACAATACTGAAATCAAATACATTCCATCTATCAGAGAAATAACCTTTGAAACCGAGACCAATGATTTTCACCATTAGTTCTAGCACAAAGATCCAGACTATTATTTTATCTAGAACTAGTAATAGATTATTACCAGTGAAATACGTCTCTGCGATGATAATAAGTCCATTTAACAGGATAATGCCTATAACAATCGGTTGGAAATTTCTATGCTCTACCAGCTGTCTAATGTTCGTTCTCAAGGAGCTATTTTTACTATTTACTTCTTCTTTGTGTTTTAATTCCATTTGTGTCTACCACTTTTCCCTTCCATCAATTTGCTTTCTTTCTCTATTATTATACCAGTTAAACTATTAGATGAATTACTATAGCAGACAAAATACTACATTATAATTAATGACAATATTATGAACAACAAAGATTGCCATTTTCATATTGATGAGAAGATGCTGAGCATTCAGAAAATGTTAGAGTGTATCGATAAGAATGTGTATCAAAAACAGCACTAAAGGTAGGTTTTCACCTTTTTCAGTAGCCTCTTTAACACATAAGGGTCACAAACTCTGAATTCACGATACTCCCTGTTTTCTTGTAGGTTTCACATTCATTTGACGATCTTTTCTCATTACAATATAGGTAAATAATGCAGTAGATGCACCGATTAATGATAATATGCCACCAGAAAGATAAACCGTTTGCGGGCTGAAAAAGTCATATAAAAAACCTCCAGTAGAGCTTCCAATAATTCCTGCTATCCCGCCAAATATAGCAGCAAACATCGTTTGTCCAGTTGCTCGTAATTCATCTGGGACGATGCGGGTTAAATAAGTGATTGCTGAAACAAAAAAGACAGGAAACGTTAAACTGTGAAGGATTTGCAGAAACACAAGTGTGTTTGGCTCACTTGCCATACTATACAAAATCCAACGCAGAGAATACATGAACCCTGCAATCACAAATAATCCGAATTCATTATAGCGACGTACAAGGTACCCCATACATGCCAATACTGGCACGGTACTTAATGTTGCAACCATCCATGCCGTTCCAACTTGCGATTCTTTCGCTCCCATATCCATTAAATAGATCGCTAATAAACTGTCATTCATTCGATGAGGTATTGCCAGAAATAGCACAAGAATTAAAAACCAGATGATTCTCGTATTCGTAAAGAGCTTCACTAACCCTTCTTTTGTTACAGGTTCTGATTTTCTAACGACATCCTTTACTAAAAAGGTTGTGCAAATGAGGAGGAATACAAGGAACATATACATAAATCCTAAATATCTAATTCCATAGATTTCAATAAGCAGACCTACAGAAATAGTAGAAACAGCAACCCCCACTTCTCCCCAAGATCGGATAAAACCAAAATTGCGTCCGTTTTCCTGTGCAAACCTAAAAGTCAAACTATCTGTTAACGGCAAACATGCCGATATAAAAAACATAAAAAGAAACATTAAAACAACAATTAATAGAAATTGATCTGCTAAAAACAGAGGGATACTAATGAATAGACCGGAAACCAATACAATTAACAGAATCCATTTCACTGTTTTTTTCCGATCGCTCATGATTCCCCAAAAAGGTTGGGCAAAGATGGAAACAAACGCCCCTGCAGCCATTACAACTCCTACCTCAACAGTCATTAATCCTTTTGAGCGAAGGTAAAGTGGCAGAAAAAATATAATAATCGAATAACCAGCATAAAACAAAAAATTAAAAGCTGACAAGATAAACACCGTAATCCCCACTTCCTAGATAGAACCTAAATAAACTGCAACAAAATATAAAAATTCTAGTAATTTTTCATTCTTCTTTTACTCTACCACAATGAACCTATACATAGTTGCAGGAGACAAAAAATAAAGATACTTCATTCTAGGTGTTAAAAAAGGGAAATAGGTCTTATCAATTCATTCATTTATGAACTAATAATTACATGTATCCAAACTACCTACTCCCTACAGGAACCGCAAAAAAGTACCTCGATCAATCGAGGTACTTTTAGCAATCTAACCTAATTTGACTCTGGAGCAACAGAGGCTTCAGGTGAAGTTACTTTGTCATAGAACTCTTCAAATTTGTCACGGTCTTCGCTTGCACGGTAAGCCATTGCAACACGAGGATGTTCATTAATTGTACCAGAGATCATGTAAGGAATGATATAGCCCCATTCCCATTTTTGACGCATTTCTAGCATATGCTTTTCAATTACTCCTAGAACGGGCTTAAGCTCATAGCTAGGTTTTTGGATGTGGCTAACAAGTAGCTCTGTATTACAGTTACCAGCTGCACGGCCCATGCCATAAACAGAGGAATCAAGGAACGTAACCCCATTTCGCATCGCCGTTAATGTGTTCGCGAATGCTAACTGCATATTGTTATGCGTGTGGATTCCAAGTTGCTTATTAGGGATCATCTCTTTGAACTTTTTCACTTGATGTTCAATATCTGCAGGGTCTAAGCTTCCAAAAGAGTCAACGATATAGACAACGTCTACTGAGCTTTCTTTTACCATATTAAACGCTTCAATCAGCTGATTTTCAGGTACACTTGATAGAGCCATAATGTTCAGTGATGTTTCATAACCGAGATCATGAAACATTTTTACAAGCTCTAACCCTTTATCAACTTCGCGGATATAGCATGCGACCCGAATCATATCTAACGCACTTTGTTCACGTGGCAGAATGTCATTTGGATCTACACGGCCAATATCGACTAAAGCAGATAGCTTCGTGAACTTTTTTTCAGGGATAATTTCTTTCAAGAAGTTATCATCAAGAAATCTCCAAGGATTGGGCTCAGTCGCTTGAAGAAGCTTAGGAGAATTTTTATAACCAACCTCCATATATTCAACACCAGCGCTATTCAGGCCATTATATAAGTCTTGAACAAATTCAACGCTGAAATCCCAATTGTTAATCAAACCTCCATCACGAATGGTACAATCTATAATTTTGCTAGTATGTTCCATAGTAATACCTTCCTCCTGTAATTCTGTTTTTTTTAGTATGCTCTTATGTTAGTTTAAAAACGTAACACTTTTAACGTTATACACTTTAACACTTTTATGCTTTTATGTACTAAAATACCTTATACCGTTTGTATCATGATTTGGTCATTGCTGTCAATCTTTTTCCGAAAATTCGATCAATCAATAAAACGTATTGCATTTTCTTTCTTTAACTGTAAAGTAATCTTCAAAGAAAAGCTAGAGCATCATTAATATTATCGAATCTGGAAACTAACTTTCCACTCGTACAAATTCATGGGCATACACAAGCAATCCTACTTGCTGTACCCATAAGTACAAGGTAAACTATAACTTGTTTTTAAAGAAAAGAATTTGGCTTTGTTTTTTAGCGTTAGGGGGAATGAAAATGAACATAATTCAGGTTCAAGATTTACGTAAAGAATTTAAATCATATTCAAGTCGCTCTGGTTTATCAGGAGCATTTCGAGACTTATTTACAAGAAATTATAAAGTGCTTGCTGCCGTTGATAATATTTCTTTAAACGTAAAGCAAGGGGAAATGGTAGGCTACATTGGTGAAAATGGGGCTGGCAAATCGACGACGATCAAAATGTTGACCGGGATCCTAACTCCGACATCAGGATCGATTGTCGTGAATGGGATGAATCCACATAAAGAACGAGAACAATTCGTGCGCTCAATAGGCGTTGTGTTCGGACAACGGTCCCAGTTATGGTGGGATATTGCGGTTCAAGAGTCCTTCAGGTTATTAAAAAAGGTGTATCGTGTTTCGGATAAAGATTATAACAACCATATGGGTCATGTGATTGAAACATTAGAAATTGGTCCTTTATTAGATAAACCAGTGCGAAAACTTTCGCTAGGGCAACGAATGCGTTGTGAGTTAGGAGCGGCTCTCATTCATAATCCTCCTCTTCTATTTTTAGATGAGCCAACGATTGGGTTAGATGTATTAGTAAAATTAAAGATTCGAAAGTTTTTAAAAGAAATTAATGAGCAATATAAAACGACCATTCTCCTGACAACACATGACTTAACGGATATCGAGGCCCTTTGCGAGCGGGTTGTTTTGTTAGATGAAGGAAAAATCGTGTATGATGGCAAACTTACTCAACTTCAAGCAAATGCGGTTGAAGGGAAACAAGTTGAATTTCAGTTTTTGACAGAGATTCATGACAGCGATTTACCTTGTACATCAAAGGTTCTTTGGGAACAAAAAGATGCAACGACGTGGCTTGCAAATGTTAATGGGGATGAAAGGATGGTATCTGAATTAATTAGCGATGTCGTTCAAAAGAACCCAATCAAAAATGTTCGGATTAATGAAATCTCCACAGAAGAGATTATTCGAAAGATTTATGAAGAAGGAATGGCCATCTCATGAGTCAATATATAGAAATGATCAGGATTCGTTTTTTAATGATGCTCGCTTATCGGACGAACTATTATAGTGGGATTTTAATTTATAGTATTAACATTGGTGCTTATTATTTTTTATGGACAGCGATTTATGGTGGGCAGGCAGACATTCAAGGATTATCGGTTCTGCAAATGACCACGTATGTGGCAGTCGCTTGGATGGCTAGAGCTTTTTATTTTAATAATATTGACCGTGAAATCGCAAATGAAATCAAAGATGGCAAAGTTGCGATTGAAATGATCCGGCCTTATAACTATTTAGGAATGAAAACGATGCAAGGCCTTGGAGAAGGATTATTCCGTTTATTGTTTTTTTCCGTTCCTGGCATGATAATTGTAAGCTTACTCTTTCCAATCAGCTTTTCTGCTAGTTTTACGACATGGTTGTTTTTTTTCATATCGCTTATCTTTAGTTTTATTGTAAATACGCAAATCAATTTACTGACTGGAATTATGACGTTCTTCTTATTTAATAATTCGGGGTTAATTCGAGCAAAGCGTGTCGTGATTGATCTGTTTTCAGGTCTTTTACTCCCGCTCTCTTTTTATCCTCTTTGGGCGCAATCCGTCATGATGTATTTGCCATTTCAGGCAATTAGCTATATTCCGAGTATGATTTTCACTGAAGGATTTGTAGGAAGTGAGATTTATACTGCCGTTATATTACAAGCGTTTTGGGCCCTTATTTTACTAATTCCTATTCAGCTTTTATGGTCTTTAGCAAAAAAACAATTAATTGTACAGGGAGGCTAATGAATGTTTTACGTTTCTATTTTCTTTCAATATGCCTCTCAATATTTAAAAACCAGATTAACGTATCGTGTTGATACGGTTGTAGAGATTCTTTCTGACTTCTTATTTCAAGCAGTGAATTTAATTTTTATATTAGTGGTATTTGGTCATACGACCTTGTTAAGTGGTTGGAGCCGCGAAGAAATCATCTTTATTTACGGGTTTTTCCTCGTTCCCTATGCCTTGTTTACATCATTCTTTAACATTTGGGATTTTAATGAGCGCTATATCGTTAAAGGTGAGTTCGACCGTGTCTTAACACGTCCCATTCATAGTCTTTTCCAAATTATTATAGAACGAATGGAGTTAGAGTCATTATTCGGCGTGATTACAGGTATAGCAATTATGTATTATGCGGTAATGAGCTTAGGTTTAACATTCGCTTGGTATGATGTCTTGATCTTTATTGCCATGGTGATTGGTGGGGCTTTTATTTATGCTGGAATTTTTATTTCGATTGCGAGTATTGGCTTTTGGTCAGATAGTCGAACTGACATTATGCCGATGATGTATAACATTGGGAACTATGGAAGGTACCCAGTCGATATTTATCACAGTGTAATTCGTTTTGTTTTAACATGGATTTTGCCGTTTGCCTTTGTTGGTGTGTATCCCGCTGCTTATTTCTTACAACGTGAAGAATGGTATGTGTATGCATTCTTAACACCCGTGATGGGAGTCGTCTTTTTATTCATTGCTGTTCTATTATGGAATACTGGAGTGAAGAAATATCGTGGGGCGGGGAACTAACCGTTTGCAGACCGTAACAAAGCCACTTCTTCATACAAATTGGAAGAGGTGGCTTTTTACTGACTGATTGATAAGACGCTTCGATTATCCAATAGTAACCAAAACTATATTATGCTATGGTTATGAAGTAAAATATATTTGTGGCAGGTGTACATCTCTATGTTTAGTAAAAAAAAAGCAATTATTATTGGTGGGAGTATTTCCGGAAAATTGGCCGCACGTATATTGTCAGACTTTTTCAAAGAGGTAGTAATCTTAGAACGAGATAAAGAACCTGAAGGACCGTTTCCAAGAAAAGGGACACGACAAGGCGAACATTTACACGCCCTCCTCTTTGCAGGACAATACGGACTAGAAGAGTTATTTCCAGGAATTACAGAGAAGTTTTACTCGAGTGGTGCAGTGAAAATAAATTCAACGAAAGACTTGGCATGGTTTCACCACGGGGTTTGGAAACTTCGTTACGCTGGAGAATATACGACAACTCTTCAAACACGCCCACATTTGGAATGGCATATTGAACAATATATGAAAAGAATTCCAAATGTATCGTTTCACTACAACCAAGATGTCAAAAACTATTTATATAATGTTGCAGAAAATCGTGTTTATGGAGTTGAAATAAAAGACTCTGATCACTCCATAAAATCGTTAACAGCAGATTTAATAGTAGATGCAAGTGGAGCAGACAGCTTGACAACGAATTGGTTAACTCAAAGAGGAATTACTGTTCCAAGTGAAAAGATCGCAATCGGTTTGAGTTATTTCAGTAGACTTTACCATTTGCCAGATAGCAAAAACAGGGACTGGATGATTAAAATAATTTATCCTAATCCCCCTCACGAAAAAATAGGTGGTACGATCTCAAAGGTCGAAGGAGAACGATATATTGTCACACTATTGGGTTACCAAAACAAAATTCAGGAAAAAGAAGTTTTAAAGAGTGATAATGGTTTTTTAGAGCTATCAAAAAAACTACCTAAATTAGATATATATAACGAAATTAAAGATGGAACTCCTTTAACGAAAACCTCTGTTTACCGTGTACCACAAATCAATTGGAAGCGGTTTGAAAAGGTAGAGCAGTTGCCCAATGGACTATTATTGATTGGTGATACTGTTTGTAGACTAGATCCCGTCTTTGGTCAAGGAATGAGTATTGCTGTATTAGAAGCACTTGCCTTACAGAAGCTACTCCGAGATAAAAATACTCTACCAAAAACGGCAACGCTTTTCCATAAGAAAGTCTCACAAATCATTTCCCCCATTTGGAATATGGTCATTACAGAAGATTTCCGTTATCCAGGTATTTCTGGGAAGAAGCCTATTAGTCTCAAATTCCAGCAATGGTACACAAAGAACATATTTCTTTTATCATCACAAAATAAAACAATATATAACTCGTTTATAAATGTGATGCACCTTCTTAAACCTACAACCATACTGATGCATCCAAGAATAATAAAAAGGGTTTTGGCACGGTTTTTTCTAAATAAATAAATCGAGTATCGTTCTGATAGGATAGCTGTAAGTTTATACAATTGAAGACCTCTCTATTACTTCTGCACAATCTGCACTCGTAAGGCCTCAGATTGTGCAGGATAACGCTCCATCATGAATTCCGATTCGATCCTTATTAATTGACCATCCTCATAAGGAGAAATATCCTCTACAGAATACCAAACAGCTGACCGACCAATTCTTCTTTAACAGATATTTTTTCATAGGCAAAAAAACCGAGCATATTTCTACTCGATTTTTACAGTGTGAATTTAGATTTAAGGTAATGACATACCCCGTCTTCATCACAAGTAAATTCCGTCACGTCACCAACAATTTCTTTAATGTGATCTGGTGCATTTTTCATAGCTACAGCATAAGTAACAAACTGTAGCATAGGCAAATCATTGTCACTATCACCAATAGCCATAATGTCATCCGCAGACAAATCAAACTGCTGTAACATCTGTTTAATTCCTGTTGCTTTGTTCACGTTTGCCACCATCACTTCGACATTGTGTAAAGAGGATATGGACGTAGTAAAATCTATTTCTTGCTTTAATTGATTAAGCTCATTTTTCCATTCATTTATATGATCTTTCGTTCTAGCAAAAAAGTAAAATTTCGAAAATTTATTTCCCTCTATGTGATCCTCCCAAGCAATTTCTTCTTTGATCGCTTGTTTACGAGAAAGCCACTCATTCATTCCAACACCGTCTGGTTTTGGATCTCTAATTTCTTCTTCCACATATTGTTTATCTTGTTTTAATGTAACTCGAGACATTCCATATGGGAAAAGCTCATAATACACCTTGTTTTTTCTAGCTTTTTCAATAATGGTTTCCACCAACTCGAGCGTAAGTGAATGTTCAAATACTACTTCTTTCCCTACATACCCCGCCATTCCATTCGAAGTAATGAACCCATCCACTTGAAAGCCTTCGGGTACGACTCCCTCTATTTCATCGAAAGCTCTACCTGTAGCTATAAAAACGAATATTCCCTGGCTTCGTAGGTCATCAATGATTTCTTTTGTATGAATACTTACCTTATTACGATGATTTAGTATTGTACCATCCATGTCTAAGAAAATTGCCTTAGGTTTCAATGCCACTACTATTCCCCCAATTTTGTATAAAGAGTTTATTTGATAAGTATACACTAATTATAGGAACTAGTTATCTATGGTAGGTTTAGATATTTAACCTCTTCAAAAAAGATTGTAATAATCAGACTATTTATTCTCTAGTTTTCAAAAGAAAACAAAAATTTCCAATTTCTAACCTTATAAATTGGAAATTTTTCAGTTGCACAATTGCGCCAACCGTATTATAGTAAATAATACAGTTAGTTCAGTTAATACGAATTATCCTCAGTTTGAAAGGAGGCCCATATGTTTCAACTAGACATCAGAAGCAGAGTACCCATTTATGAACAATTAGTCGAGAAATGGAAAGAACTGATTATCCATGAAGTGTATCAGCCGGATCAGCAGCTGCCTTCTGTTAGAGTGCTCGCACAAGAATTAACCGTTAATCCTAATACAATCCAAAAGGCTTATCGTGAGTTAGAACATCAAGGTTATATTTATTCAATTCCAGGTAAAGGAAAGTTTGTTGCTCCTCAGGCGACAACGACAAATAACGAAAAGGTGATGAAAATGAAACAAGAACTGCTTAAGTTATTATCAGAAGCACTCTACCTCGGTATTGAAAAAGAAGAAATTCTATCCTTAATCACGATTGCCGAGCAATCAACAAAAGGGGGCAATCAAGATGATTAACGTGACAAATGTCAAAAAAAGCTTTGAGGGCTTTGAGGCGGTGAATGGGGTAACCGTTCATATCCGAAAGGGATCGATATACGGTCTTCTTGGTTCAAACGGTGCCGGAAAGACTACTCTTTTAAAAATGCTTGCTGGGATTTATAAGTCCGACTCTGGCAACGTTTTAATCGATGATGAACCAGTATTTGAAAATGTGAAATTGAAAGAAAAAATGATCTTTCTCGCCGATTCTTTGTATTTTTACCCGAATACAACGATTCAACAAGCAGCTCATTTTTATCAATCAATGTATTCTTCGTGGAACGAACAGCGCTTTAAGATGTTACATAACGTCTTCCAAATCGACATAACGAAGAAAATCCACCGTCTTTCTAAAGGAATGCAACGCCAAGTAGCATTCTGGCTGACGTTGTCGACGATGCCTGACGTTCTCATTTTGGATGAGCCACTAGACGGGTTAGATGCTGTCATGAGGCAAAAAGTAAAAAACCTTCTCATACAAGATGTTGCTGAACGCGAAATGACAATTATCATCTCGTCTCATAATTTACGAGAAGTAGAAGATCTTTGCGACAATGTCGGGATCATGCATGGTGGAAAAATCATCATTGAGAAGGATTTGGATGATTTGAAATCAGATGTCCACAAAATCCAAGTAGCCTTTAAACAAGGCGTTCCTGTTGACCTTTTAAAAGAAGTTCCGATCCTTTATAAAGAAGAACGTGGCAGTGTGCTTCTCTACATCGTGCGTGGAAAAGAAAGTACTATATCTGCTCAAGTGCTAGCCCATCAGCCGGCTATTTTTGATTTACTTCCATTAACCTTAGAAGAAATATTTATCTATGAAATGAGGGATGTTGGCTATGAGATTGAAAACATCATTGTTTAACGTGGGAATTCTTGTTCAAGACATTCGAAACGTTGGATGGATCAGTTTAAGCTATTTGCTCTGTTTGCTTTTCTTTCTTCCATTGCAGCTTCTCATGGCGTATACAAGAGAGAACGAGTTTTATCAATTTATCCCTCCGAAAAGTTTATTTGGCCTTTCAAACGAGTTTCAAACGATCATGACGTTTCTATTTCCTGTTTTGCTTGCTATTTTCTTATTTCGTTACATTCAAGTGAAGTCCTCTAGTGATTTCACGCACAGTTTGCCAATAAAAAGAGAACAGTTGTTACACCAACACGTTTTATTTGGTCTCGTTGTCTTAATCGTTCCCGTTCTCTTAAC
Organism: Halalkalibacter lacteus; assembly: GCF_036663595.1. NCBI lineage: Bacteria > Bacillati > Bacillota > Bacilli > Caryophanales > Bacillaceae > Halalkalibacter > Halalkalibacter lacteus. The sequence goes on along the minus strand of NZ_JAWRVL010000010.1, from coordinate 10,237 downwards.
AGCTATTAGTTTACTAGTTTTAAGTCAGTTTCTTCCATACAACGAGCTCTTAGCTGTTTCTTCTATTTTAAAATGGATGAGCCTCACGACCGTCTTTAATGTCTTTGTATTTATGGCAGGGGTATTTGTAGCGATGTTTACAGGCATGTCGATTTTACAAGGAGCCCTTACGTATATTCTTTTTATCTTACCTGTCGGCGTTATGGTTCTCTTCTTAACAAACTTGGAATTTTATTTATTTGGGTTTACAGCTAATTATTACTTAACTCAACAAATCGAAAGCTTAATTCCATTTGTGCGAATTACTCAGTTAGAACGTGTTCCGCTTACGATGAATGAAATTTTTATTTACCTGATCCTTAGTATCGTCTTTTACCTTTGCGCGATGCTCGCTTATAAGAAAAGACATGCGGAAACAGCTACACAAGCCATTGCCTTTGAACACATGCGTCCTGTTTTTAAATACGGGATTACCTTTTGCACGATGTTAGTTGGTGGACTTTATTTCGGTAGTTTACAAGGCGGCATCGGCTGGATTATCTTTGGGTACATTGCAGCAGCTTTATTGGGCTACTTCCTTGCTACGATGATCTTAGAAAAAACGTGGAGAGTTTTTTCTAAATGGAAAGGATATCTCATCTATTTGGCAGTTGTTGCTGTTTTGGGGTTTTCTTTTCAGGTTGATGTGTTCGGATTCGAAAAAAAGATACCGAACGTGGAGGAAATTGAAGGTGTCTACTTTGGAGAACACATCTTTAGTGTCCTAGATAGCGATCCAAACACGGGGCTTGGTCATGTACAGCCACCGACCGAATATATTGAGCCAAGCTTTTATTATGAACAACTAGAGACGATAGAAAGTATTCGCAGCTTACATGAACAAATTGTTAAAGAGCAAAATCACCTTAATACAATGTCCAATTATTCTAATTCCGTTGCCTTTCGTTATGATTTAAATAATGGCGATCAAATCGTTAGATACTATCAAATTCCGATTCAAGCGTACCAAAAGCACTATAGGGACATTGTTGAATCAACTGAATACAAACAAAATCAAAACCCGATCGTTCAGATTGAAGACCACACAACTATTGACCATATTACAATCAATTCATATATGGCAGGAAATCGAGTAAGGTTAACAGATCCCGAGGACGTAGAAGAGTTTCATCAATTGTTACAAGCTGATGTACTTGACCAAACGTTAGAGAACACCTTTGATCAACGGGGTGATTGGTCGCATATCGAATATCAATTTGAAGATAAGAAATACCTTCATCTCCCGTGGAAAAAATCTTACACTCATATTGAAAATTGGTTAGAAGAAAAAGGCCTGCTCTCCCAAGCACGAGTAACCGCAGACGATCTATCACATGCTTACGTAATGAAGAATGATGAATCCAGAGAGTTGTATGAGTTCGTACATGAGAACAGATTAGATACAACATTTGCCGAGAGGGACGATGCGATTAAAATAGGGGACTCAGAACAATTAGAAGAAGTCCTCAAACAAGCAAGTGGAAATTATCAGGGTGAATACATTATCGGTTTTTACTATAAGCAAAGTTCCTATCCTGAATTTCAAACGATTCACCTTGAACATGCACCTGAATTTCTTATCAAAAGACTCCCATGACTTTTTTAAATAGTCGTTTTCTCTATTGAAGGAAAAAGGTAAAGGCATATAAAACGGACAGAGAAGCTAGCTTTTCTTGAACTTAGTTACAAAAGTATAATCAGAAACAAACCACCCAAAATGTAATTTGGGTGGTTTTACACTCTTTGTTTATTTTAAATAATTGGAGAAATCAGTAATACATAAGAACTCTGATTTTTTAACGAAACAAATATCGATAGTGAGAAATTGTTTTTGTCTCGTTCGAAGTCCGTTTTAAGGATTTTATCGTGATATTATTGCTACTCTTCCGTCACACGATTTCTAAAAGCCTCTTTTGTAACCAAATATCCCTCTTCTTCTATATTATTTTTCGATTTTTTCTTTTCGCTTCCTTTTGGAAATGCACCGGGATGACTTTTTCTCTTATGGTTAAAGCTCTTTCCAGTTGCCAATACTACCCCCCCTTTAAAGTTGTTCATATTTAGTTTTTTCAAAAATTGTTTAACTTATTCATTAGAGGTACCTGGCACTTGTCGAATTATGATTCATTAGGTTCCACAGGTAAAATCACATCAATTAGGGACTTAGATCAACATCAACAAACCGTACTAGAAGCTTGTCTTCAATCATTACGGCAGAATACAATCGTTAATTTGAGATATGTCTTGACCAGGAATATAAACAGCATGGATTACTCCTATGTCCTCTTTCAATAAAGGAAAAGAAAACCCTTCTTTTCTTGACATAATCAACAAAAAAGTGCTAATAATACACAAAGGGTCGATTGTTACAGAGCTAGAAAAATTTTCAGTGTCATATATAAAATCACTATAGTTTTATTATATTGATGAGTACATGAGAAAAGACATTCTTCAAAGGAATGAGAGCCTCCTACTTTATTGATTTAAATCTGCCCAATCAGAAAACGAACCGCTGCCACTACAGCCAGGACAGTCATAATAAGAGCCCATCATCATTTCACTTTCTAACATATTAAAGCCCTTACCTTGGCAATTCGGACAAGTACCCTGTAATTCAAAATTTGCAATTCTTTTCTTCTTTCTCGTCTCAGTCCATTGACGAACAATACCAAAAAAACCCATTTTACTTTCACCTCAGAAGTTAGTTTTCCTAAAGGTGAGGATTTTATTCATTTAGTTAAGAATAGGTTCCAAGTATACGTTCTTAACATGTAATCCTTTAAAGTACTGGGGGACAGGAACTTTGAATCCAATCTTTAAAAACAGGTTGGTAGCCTTTTTTATAAAGTGCATCGCAAATGTCTCTTACTCCACGTTCATCGGAAATTTCAAATTGATTGGTTCCCAAAGCTTCAAGGGAATAGCCTCCAACCTCCGTTGATGCTCCTGCTGACATCTTCGTTACTCCCAGAGGTATAAGATGATCTCTAAAAACCGCACTTTCACGAGTGGATAATGTAATGCCCGATCTAGGTAAAAACAACCGTAAAGCAATGAGGCTTTGAACAAATGCTTTATCATCGACTTCGGATCGCGGTTTAAAGCTGCCTAAATGCGGTCGGATTCTCGGGAGTGATAAACCAATTTCTGTACCTATGTATTTCTTCTGTAGATAAACAGCGTGCATGCCTGTAAAAAATACCTCTTTCCTCCAGTTATCTAAGCCAAGCAAGGAACCGATATTGACACTGCGGAGACCAGCTTGACATCCTCTTTCAGGTGTATCAAGACGATAGCGATAATTGCGTTTTGGACCTTTCACGTGAAAATCCCGATATACATCTTCATTGTATACTTCTTGATAAACAGTAACCCCATCAACCCCTGCTTCTTTTAATTCTTTGTATTCGGCTGTGTCAAGTGGGTTGATTTCAATCGAGATAGAGGAGAAGTATTTTTTTAGAACTTCTACAGTTTTCTTAATATACGCAACTGAAGAATGTAGCTTCGATTCTCCAGTCAAAATTAAAATATGTTTGATCCCCATGCTCGCTAAGTTTTTCGCTTCCCTGTCTACTTCTTCCATCGTAAGCTTTTGTCGTTTAAATTGATTAATAACACTAAAACTACAATACGTACAGTGGTTAACACAATGGTCGGAAATATAGATTGGATTAAACAACTGAATCGTCTTTCCAAAATGTTGAACGGTTAGTTGATGGGCTTTTTGAGCCAACTCCTCTAAGTATTCCTCTACAGCAGGTGATAATAACATCAAAAAATCTTTTTCGTTTAACAACTCTTTATGCATTATTCTATGTATATCATTGCTCGTTACCGAATTGAGAAAGCCTTCAAAATCAAACAATTTTAATTCTTTATATACATGATAAAAACTCACTATCTATGTCCCCTCCCTAAAGATCACAATCTATTTTTGGTTGGTTTATTCTCTAAGTCAAAAACCCTGTTAATGGAGAGGACGCTCTTGCCTCTAACGTAGTAGCACCCACCCCACTTAAATAAGCTGTTCTTCCTGCTTTAACACTGTTTGCAAAGGCTTCTGCCATATCAATAGGATTGTTTGAAGTCGCAATAGCTGTATTGACTAACACAGCATCCGCTCCTAACTCCATTGCCTCACAAGCTTCGGAAGGCTTAGCAATCCCTGCATCAACAACGATGGGAACCTTACTTTCTGCAATCATAATACGGACCAACTCCTTCGTTCTAAAACCGCGATTTGAACCAATTGGTGAGCCTAGAGGCATAACGGCTGCTGCCCCAACTTCTTCTAACTGTTTAGCTACTACTAAATCAGGACTCATATAAGGTAAGACAACAAATCCTTCTTTTACTAAACGTTCCGTTGCTTTTAAAGTTTCATAGTTATCAGGGAGTAAATACTTTTGGTCCGTAATCACTTCGATTTTCACCCAATCTCCAAGGCCAGCCGCCCTTGCTAGCTTTGCGATACGAACAGCTTCTTCGGCCGTCCTTGCACCAGAAGTGTTCGGAAGTAGAATCATATCTTTAGAAATAAAGTTCATAATATTTTCCTCAGATGAACGTAGATCAACACGACGCATAGCTACTGTAATAACCTGCACCATTGAACGTTTTATCACGTCAGGAATCACCCCGTCATTATGAAATTTTCCGGTCCCTATAAAAAGTCGATTGTTCAACTTGACACCACCAATAATTAACTCATCTTTCATTTTTTCCTCTCTCCTCTCCTGTTCTAAAAGAAAAGTCACTTACCTTTTCATTTCCGAGCAAGTAATATATTTTCTAAAGGTTCTTACTCACTATATAAATAATGTCTAAAATAAACTGTGAGATCTTTCACTTTAACTGATGGTTCATGAACAAAGTCGTGTAGATCACATTATCTAACCTTCAAAGTTCAAGGAAATATCCTAGAAAGCGAAAAGTAGATATACTATGACTTGTTTCACCAAAATTAAGACGGAAGTATGTCTGATTTTTATTCAGTTTTGCAAGGAATAAAGATTCGGTTTAGAACCAATGAAGAACAGAAGGAGATAACCAGGAGGCTATCTCCTTCTTTCAAATAATTACCAAGTCTTAAATGGTGGTGAGCCAGGTGGGGCATTCCCGATCATTTCCCACAACGGGAGCACGTACCCTATGGCAATTACTACTAGCATAATAACAATCACACGCCCCCAACGCTCTGTCCAATATGGTGTTTTCGCTGAATGATCTTCTACTTCAGCGATAGGAAATTCTGTTTCTCCTTTTGGCGCAAAAAACATGAGATGAACGACTGCATATACTTGGAGAATGACCCCAACCATTAACAATGTTCCTCCGACAGCTAAAAACATCAAATATGGGTCCCAACTTAAGGCCGTGGCATTATCAAAATAGGTTGTATAAGAAGTTCTACGAGGTGAACCTAGTAAGCCAACCCAATGCATCGCACCAGCCATAAATAACATACCTACTGTCCAAATCAGTGTTTGGATCACACCTAGTCTATTTACCCTAGGTGTTAATACCCTCTTTGATAAATAAGGAACTAACCAGTAACTAATTCCAAAGAACGTAAGAACAACACTTGTTCCTACAGTTAAATGGAAATGACCTACAACCCACATCGTATTGTGAACGACTTGGTTTAATTGGTTCGTACTTTGAACAATTCCCCCTGCTCCACCTGGAATAAAGACAATCATGGCAATCATTGGTGCTAGGAAACGAACATCGCCCCATGGCAATTTTCTAAACCAACTGACTACGCCTTTGCCTCCTTTTTTCTTTGCCGTTTTCTCAAACACAGAAAACATGGCGTACGCCGTCATTAACGAAGGAAAACCAATCGCTAAGCTCATAAACACGTGCAAAAATTTAACATGCTCTGTAATTCCAGGGTCAATAATTTGATGGTGGAACCCTCCCGGAATATTCATAATGACAAGTAACATAATAACGACACGAGTTAACGTATCACTAAATCGTCTTCCACCGATTACTTTTGGTACAACGACATACCAGGCGGAAACGGCTGTCAAATACCAAATATTCACTAATGTGTGTCCAAACGCCCAAAATAGTGTACGAGCAAGCATCACATTGATGGTCTCGACCCATCCTATTGCCCAAGGAATAATCGTTAAAACTTCTATCGTCACAGGGATACTCCCGAAAAACAATAGGACGAATACACCAGTAGCAAAGTAAGCAAGAATGGGAACGTGCTTTCCTTTGTTATGCTTTCTCCAGTTCGCAACTTGAATAAATGCTCCGAAAGCACACATCCAAACACCCAGTACAATAAATACTAAACCGATATAAAAAATCGGAGATGCGGCCATAGGCGGATAAAATGTATATAAAACCGATGCTTCATTCATGAGGATCGGGACAACCGCAAACACAAATCCGATCATTTTCAGTCCAAAACCGATCCATGCCAGCTTTCTTACTTTAGGAAGAAGCCCCCCTAACGTATGAGAGAGTGCTGCATAGAAATAACCAACCGTAAAGAACGCTGTTAACACAAGAACCAATAGTAAACCATGCGCGGTTAAAACTTGATAATAAGTAAACCATGATGGTAATTCCAAAAGTCCTGCTCGATTTAACCCTTGCAACAACCCTAAAACTCCACCAATCAGTAGTGCTGCAAATGCTACAAGTAGATAGGATTTTGATAGTATGGCATCTTGTGGACTTATACCGAGCATTTTATTCGCTTTTTCGTTTAATGATTTTTTTATAGCTGTTTCCATTTTTGGTTCCCCCCTTTATTTCACCGTAATCGTTGTAGCCATATGCTGGTGACCGATGCCACAGTATTCATTACATACGACTAGATACTCACCTGGTTCATTGAATGTCTGTGATATTTTTTGAATATGTCCTGGCGTCACCATCGCATTTAAATTGGTTCCAGCAACTTGGAACCCATGGACCACATCTTTTGAGGTCATCGTAAAATGTACCGTCGATCCAGCAGGGATTTCAATGTTATTTGGATTAAATCTAAAAATCTCCAATGTCATAACCACTTCATATTCATTCTCACCAATTTGTTTCACACCTGGATTATCAAATGGTGCTGTTTCATCCACCTTTTGTGGATCAATGGTTTCCATGTGGCTTGGTGGCCCCATGCCTAAAACAAATGTTTGATAACCGGTAAAAAACATGAATCCTATGATCATACCAAAACTTACAATAAGCCATATTTTTTCATCAAGATGAAATTTCATCACTAATCCCCCTATACTCTAGCTAAATATACCGAAAACATTAATAGATACGTTGCGAGAATAACTGCCGCTACTACTCCCAAGGAAAACCAGGTACCTACTCGCGCACCGTGTTCTACCATAGCTTCCTGCTTATTCTTTTTTTCCCTCATAGATAATCAACCTCCTTATCTTCTTACTCACATACTATTTGATAACGCCTCTCAAGATGGTGAGTTGAATCACTTATAAAGTGACAAAGCAGTGAACTGCTAACTAACTAAAAGAAAAACATAAATCTATTTTCTAAAAAATAGAGATGAGAAATAGAGAGATTGAAGGAGAATAGCAAAAAATGGCCCCGAAAGTTTACAATTAAATTGCAAACCTCCAGGGCATCTATATTTTGGTTAACTGAATATTGGTGATGTACCGACAATCATCAAGAGAAATAGGATCATTAAATAATTGACAGAATAAAAGAACATGATACGAGCCCATTTCAGATCACTTTTTGTGAAAAATCCGTATAGACTTAGAACCAACCAAGCTACGTTTAAGAAAGAAGCGATAACCACAAAGATTGTTCCAAGTGGCATTAAATAAAATGGCAGTGGCAACAGGCAGGCAACATAGACAACCATTTGCCGCTTCGTTACGTTAAATCCATGTACAACAGGAAGCATTGCAACTCCTGCCGTTTTATATTCTTCACATTTCCTCATCGCTATCGCAAAAGTATGTGGCATTTGCCAAATAAACATGAGAAGAAACAAGACAATTGGAACGATATGTGAAGCAGGCTCTATAGCAGCCCAGCCAATTAAAGGGGTAACAGCCCCAGAAACACTTCCAATCATCGTATTTAGTGTATATCTTCGTTTTGACCACATTGTATACAGAACAACATAGGTGAACCACCCAATAAATGCGTAAATCGTTGCTTCCACAGTTGTAAAAAGTAAAAGAATAAAGCCCAGTATCGTCAAGGTAATCCCCATCGTTAAAATGACCTGAAGAGGAATCGTCCCCGTTACCGTTGGACGTTTTTTCGTTCTTTCCATTAATCGATCTATATCAACCTCGTACCAGTTATTGAGGATGAGAGCGCCCGCAACTACGCATGTACTTCCTATTATCGTTAGGAAAACTGCACCCACATGATTGCTAAAAGAATCATTGGAAAAGTGCAGCGCTAACCAAAACCCAATAAAAACAGGTAGCACATTCGAGACTAACACCCCTCGTTTAACAAGTGCATTTAATTCAGATATGAAATGAAAATACCCACTCAACTGTAGAGAAGGTACCTTAATTATTCTCATTTACTATCCCCTCCCCTTAGAAATTAAATAGAAAACTTATAAGCTAGAAAGAGGTCCCCTCATTTCTATCATTAAAGATATCAATTTTTTCAAGGAAGCAAAGTGATCTAAGTCACGTATCACAAAACGTATTTTTCTATAAACTGATGTACAAAAGGTGAGAAGCAGTTAGCTTTCTGGCAATGGGAATGACATATCCATTACACTTTGGAGCAAGGCTTATGCCAAAAATGAAAAGGAACACGTTTGGACATAAACGTGTTCCTTACATTAGATGGGCTTTGTAATTAAGATTTATTAGTAGTGAGCTCCAAAATCTGTTTGTAAGCACTCATATAAAGGTCAGGGTTTGGACCTTCACCTTTTACCTTTGGTACGTCAAAGTCAGATAGTACAAAATGATGCTTCGGTTGAACTTCATGCCTAGCTAAAGAACTCTTGCAACAGGATAAGGGACAACCGTCAATTGCAATGATATCTCGTCCGGATTTCGCTGTTCTGACAAGTGGTTTGACATCCCCACCAACACCAGCAATGCAGGACATTTCGGCAACTTTTTCTCGATCCATTTTTATCGCAATCATGTTAGCTGTTTGTGCGGCCGAGGAACATCCAGAGCATGAATACACTAGAGGTAAATCAGTTCTTTTCATCGTTGTACTCCTTCCCTATTCCTGTTTAATTAAGCAGGAATTGTTACAACCTTCACACTGCTTGAATCGTCATTCAAATTTTTATACATTCTTATCTTTTAAAAAATGTTTTACTCTACAAATGAGTTTTGCTGTCATTTCCTCATGTCCACCACCACAAGGGATCGTGCAATAAATGATATATTCTCCTGCTTCAAGAGTCACTGTTGCTTCGCCATCCCCGTCAATTTTCAAATCCGCACCTTCAATTGCCACACCATGATATCCTTCTACGTTCTTTAATTGGATTGTTATTGCTCTCGAATAACCCTTTACATATCAACCAATTGAACGTTACATCCTTCTTCCCTTCATAAAGTTTTAGGTGACTGCCTTTACCCTAGCAAAACTGTTGTGTGAAGACGGTGATTCATATCACACACCATTCATTTTTTCGAAACTGTAACATTGTTGTAAAAACTTTATCAGAACTTTCATCGTTGTATCCTTATTCTTTTAGTTCCATTTGCCTTTTAGAGAGGGTCCTCGTACGTACACTATTAAGGCATACGTCTTACCCACGTGTTACAATAGAATCATGTAATGCAATGGTACTCGCGTTTTTCATCTTGGGCAGCTAATTCTCGAAATAAAACCTATTAATAATTGGTTTTACTTATCAAGTATAAATTTAGACATTTTAAACTTCGTAACTTACTCATGAATAGGTTTATGAACAAAAGAGGTAACCGATGCTTATCATCTAAGCATCGGTTTTTTTAATTCGTTTATATAAAGAATGGAATGATCAAACCTGCCAATAATAAGATAATCGCTCCGCCCAGTCTTGATGCAATTTGGGCAAACGGCATTAACTGCATTCGTTTTGATGCTGATAACACAGCTACATCGCCTGTTCCTCCCATGTTTGCCATACACAGTCCAGCTGTAATAGCAGATTCAATTGGATAAAATCCGACTGCTTTTCCCAAAAGAGCAGCTCCTAACACCGCACCAA